>DLFX01000282.1:15966-17726 GCA_002482405.1 Firmicutes bacterium UBA7709
GAATAGGATGCTGCGGATATCCAGCTTTATATATCCTTGAGCATGCTTAAATACCAGGGTTTTGGCAATGCCCTCTCTCCTCGCCTTTTCTGAAATGATGCTGTCCAGATACAGCCCGATTTTTCCCTGAACGTCCAGATCGTCTATTGGCAATGATATATAATTGCGCTTTTTATAGGAGTGATATGTGGATAGACGGGAAGGGCCGATCAGGTCGTAGCTGACCCTCGTTATGAAGATGATCGGCGTTTCTCCGTATGCGCCGACATTTCTTATTTCCGATTCGAGCTTGTAGCCCCCGAACTCTTTCAAATTGACGTCGATAAAAAAGAGATCGATGATCTGCCCTTTGCTCTTGATGATGCCGAGGGCTTCCGTTGAAGTCGCCGCGTAAAAGATGCACGCGCTGTTTCCCGTGCTCCGGATGATATTGCGGTCGATTTTTTCCGTAATATTCAAATCGTTGGAGATGATCAAAACCGTGAGCATCTAAAAGCCTCTTTTCTTGGAAAGGGAAATTTCACGGCAAATAGGGCCTTTTAAGGCATGTTCTATGGAGAAATCGGGCCGTTGCCTGTATCATGAAAATAGTATCAGTTGACGCTGCCCTTTGTCAACCGGCGCTATAAATACATTAGAATAGGAGTAAAGCGTAATATGACGGCGATACCATTTGTATGCCTTTTGATCGGAGGCATGATCGGGTTTAAAAAATCAACGGAGGTTTTTCTGAAACGCGTCGATTCTCTCACAAGCGCTGTTCTGGTCCTCTTAATGCTGACCATCGGAACGAATATAGGAGCAAACGATTCGGTGATGTTTCAGCTTGATAAGATCGGAATAAACTGTGCGGTCATCGCTTTATGCGCCATCTTTTTCAGCGTTTTAGGCGTGTGGATCGTCGAGAGAACAGTCCTTCCCCTGGACAGTATCCGGGAGCAGCTGACCTCGAAGCAAATCGCTCTGGATGTAGAAAAGGACGCGGACACGAGGGAAAAAATCTCGCCTCTGGTTTTTATCATGCCGGTCAGCATCGTCGCTGGGATCTTTCTGGGCTTCTTCTTTCTCCCGAAGGAATACATCGGCGCGCTGGACCACATACTGGTCGGGACGCTGATTTTGCTGTATATCGGAGTAGGAATCGGGATCGGAAGCAATAAAGATGTGTTGAAATACATAAGACTGGTGGGATTCAGGGTCGTTTACCTGTCGGTTGCCATCCTCGCCGGCAGTCTGATCGGCGGTTTTGTCGCCGGAACTATTATGGACATCCCCTTCACCGCTTCCGTGATCTCGGCAAGCGGAATGAGCTATTACAGCATCACCGGCGCTTACATGACCNNNNATCGAAACCGGGACCTACGGATTTATCGTCAATGTCATGCGCGAGTTTTTCACCGTTTTGATGCTCCCCCTTCTGATAAAGATCGGAAAGGGCGCTCCCATCGCCGGAGGCGCTGCCGGAGATATGGATACCATGCTCATGCCCGTCACAAAATTCGTCGGCCCCGAACTGGGGCTGGTGGCGTTGATCACAGGCACGATACTCACCTTTGCGGTGCCGTTNNTCCTGCCTCTCTTACATGGCCTCCTGTAGAAAGAAAAGGCGTTGTCCCACACGGATCAACGCCTCTCGTTCTTATAAATTGATTTGCTTAAAGGAATGCTTAATTACTCTGCATCCTGGGGCCCACCGGTCCCATGGCGAATCCACCTTTGACATTTAGGAGCTGATCAGCCTGATCCTGGGTCAGCGTGCC
>DLFX01000048.1 GCA_002482405.1 Firmicutes bacterium UBA7709
AGGCGATCAATGCGGCAAGATGCTGCACGGTAACGTCTTCTTTTCCTCCGAACCCGCCGCCCACGAGCTGGTTCTGTACTTTAACAAGTTCCGGAGGCAGGCCGAGCATCCCCATCGTTTCGTGCTGCGTATCATAGACGCTTTGGTCCGAGGATAATATGACAACGCCGTCGCCATCCGGATATGCGACGGCACACTCGGGCTCCAAGAAGGCATGCTCGGTCCACGGCGTAGAAAATTTCTGCGTAAGAACATATTTTGATTTAGCGATAGCCTCTTGCGGATTGCCGCGGTTCACATGCTTATGCGTAAGCAGATTGCCGTTTCTATGTACCAATGGAGCGTTCTCCGCCATGGCCTCCTCGGCAGATGTGACAGGTTTGAGAACCTCATAATCAACACGGATCAACGCTTTCGCTTTTTCCAGCGTTTCCTGACCCTCCGCGACCACCAGGCAGATGGCGTCGCCAAGAAAATGGGTGATATCTCCCACGTCGATCATGGTATCCCAATCCTTAACGATGTGCCCGACCTTATTCCGGCCCGGTATATCTTTAGCGGTATATACCGCCACTACGCCCGGAAGCGCCAGGGCCTCCTCCGCATGGATCGCCAGCACGCGCGCGCGCGGGTATGCGGAGCGTACGGCGCTCCCGTAAACCATACCGTCCATATAAACATCATCCGTGTATATCCCCGTCCCGGTGATCTTTTCCCGAACATCCACCCTCGGGGCTCGCGCACCCAGCCTCCAGTCGTCGGGGATTGGAGGGATTACGCCATTGCGGAAAATCTCCGCCGCCAGCATGATCGCATCGACGATTTTCACATACCCGGTGCACCTGCAAATATTATTCCGGATCGCAAACGTTGCTTCCTCGCGCGTCGGATTGGGATTTGTATCCAAAAGCCCTTTCGCCGACATCACCATGCCCGGCGTGCAGAACCCGCATTGAACCGCGCCGGCCATCCCGAAAGCATACGCATAAACGTCTTTTTCAAAAGCAGTCAGACCTTCGGCGGTGATAATCGATTTGCCCTCCAGCTTATCGGTTTGCTGCACGCACGCTTTCATGGGCTTGCCGTCTACCAGCACCGTGCAGGTGCCGCAGGCCCCTTCGCTGCAGCCGTCTTTCACCGAAGTCAGGTGCAAAGTGTCCCTGAGATAGCGGATCAGCTTCTCATTCTTCTCGGCTGCAACAGCCTTTCCGTTTACGGTAAACGAGGCCATCTAGGAGTCCTCCCTCTGTCTTATTAAATCCAATGAACTGCCGCAAATACGCTTTCCTACCCGCGCTAAGTCGGGTCCGGTTTGCCGTGCCCTGTTCCAAAACAACATTCTATATATGGGAAGCAAAATACCTTCGGTCTATGCTTGCATCGGAAAACTTCGTTTTGGCAGCCACAGCGCAACCGGGGCGTTCAATTGTAGCGCTTCATGACGTCTTCAGTATCCAGAAACAGCTGCGGCGCAATCTCGCGCATCTTCGTCTTTTCCCAAAAAGAAAGCTTCGCGTGTTCTTCAAAATACTTCATTGGAATAGGATGGGTCCCTATAACAACCCTTACCTTATACCGCGTTTCGATAAATTCTTTAAATGCCCCGATACGCGGGCATGGGGGATATCCTACCACTAATCCCGTTGCGAGATGAATAACTTCCGCTCCATTTTTGATCATTTCTTCCGGTACATATTCAATGTTGCCCCCCGGGCATCCCCCGCAGTTCGAATACCCCACCAGTTCAATTTCCTCTTCCGGGAGATATACCGAGAATCCTCCCGCTCTTTCCTTTAGTGCCCGAAGGCATTTCCCGCCCCCGCAGTTTTGATATCGCCCACAGATAATAATGCCGACCTTTTTCATGTTAGCCCTCTCCCTCGTATTGTTTCAGTATGTCAACGAATCCTTTACGCATCATGCAGGCTCGTTCTCTTTTCACTCAATTTGTTTCGCAGATTAGAAGGGCAAATGCAGCTTGCACCGGTTTGTATAGAAGTGACACCCATGCTCGGCAAGAAAACTACGCCCCCCGTTCTATTCCTGATCCAATATAATTTTTTAAGACAGCCACGAAAGATTGTGCCATTATGAACTTATGCCCACAATAAAATTGTACGCTCGTTATGAGCATATGTCAACATTCACCAGGAATTGTTGGCGTAAAATAGGCTAACTTTTGATAGCAAAAACCGGGGAAGTCATCCTATCGAAGAGGAGATTTCCCCGGTTTTGATTATATGAATTCAGTTCTATTTGGGGTAATGAAGTTGCCCGTTTATCAGTAGAAACAGCTCTCCGTTTCTGAACATTAAATTGACGGTGTCGTTTTCTCCAAACAGAGCATGCGTATCGTCCGAGAAGATAAAAAGACCTTTCTTTGCTCAAAAACCCGCGTCCTGTTATGTTCCCAATATATGTCGACTTATTATTTCTCCACCATGATCTTTATGATTTCCCGATCAGTTTCGCGCATGCCCTTGCTGGCCATTCGTCCTACATTTGCAATCGTATTATCTACACCTTTGGTTACGATCCCATCCCCGCTATAGAATTCCTGCCCATTTTGATACATGCTGAATCCAAGGATTCCTGCGTCAACCGCAGATGCTACTTTTGCCGCACAAGATGCCTTTGCTCCATCGCATACAATCCCGGATACAATCGCAAGAGCGTTTACAATCGTATGGGCAATCGCATCGTAACCGCCCCCGGAAAGATATGCAATCCCGGCTCCGGTCGCACTGCCGGCGCAGACAGCTCCACAAAAGGCGGACAGCCTGCCGATATTTAATTTTTGATGGACTGTGATGAGATCGGCCAGAGCCACGGCCCGGTAAAGCCTATCTTGGGAAACCTTTAGTTCTTTTGCATATTCAATAATTGGCAAAGATGCTGTTAAACTCTGATTTCCGCTTCCGGAGAGTATGATAACCGGCTTTTCGCATCCTCCCATTCTGGCATCCGCTCCGGCAGCTGCGAGAGCCTTTGCCCGAACCTTCACATCGTCCCCATAGGTATTCATAAGTATTTTCCCGATTTGGGCGCCCCAATTATGGATCAAACCTTCATCTGCAATAGCGCTGTTGTATTCTATTTGGCGTCCGATTACATCAGCAATATCCGTTAAATCCACCATGTCCACAAATGCTACGATATCTTTTACATTCAAGGTTCCGCGGTCAATTACATCAACGCTGTTGGATTGTAATCCGGATTGAAACAGTATATTTCCATCCTTTTCAATATGAACGATATTGGTATGATAATTTTCAATGACTACCTTAGCATAAGAGTGCTCATTATATACGGTTACAGCCATATAAAAGACAAGCTCACCTTCATATGGAACAATACGAATCTCATGCGTCTCTTGATATTCCTTGATCCGTGCTTTGTCCTCTTCCGTGCTATCGGACAGTACCTCCAGAACCTTCGACGCGTTTCCTGCTATGATACCCGCTGCCACAGCAGCTTGAATACCCTTCAGGCCTCCTGTATTTGGCACAATAACACTTTTTGCGTTTTTTACGATATTGCCGCTTACCTCGACCTGACAGCTGGATGGCAAGGTATTCAAAACTGCTCTCGCCTTTGCAGCAGCATAGGCGAGGGCGATTGGTTCGGTACACCCCAGCGCAGGAATCAGCTCTTCTTTTAAAATTCGAACATAGTTCCAGTACGTCTCATTCTTCGTTTGCATATAGTTTACTGCCTTTGCCTTTTTACCCGTTAGTTACACGCGATACTGTATTTGAATAGGGTCAGGCGACGCGCCCTTTAGCTTATCCTTATTCTTCATTCCAGCCATGCCGCCAGCAACAGTGTCCGCGGCCAAACTTTCCCTTGCATTTTTGTTCACAAGCAATCTGTTTTGAGCCGCAAGCGGGACACGTATACACTCCGCTTTTGATAGATTCCATATTCTCGTAGCTTTCGGCCCATTCATTGCCGCAATCAAGACATCTTACCGGACAGATGTGCCTTGTGAAATTGCCGCCCTCTATACGAATAATCTTTCCGTTCACCAAGCTGTCAGCGATTTTTTCTCGGGCCGACAATAAGATTCGCTGAAAGGTGGGGCGGGATACCTCCATCTTTTCGGCGCATTCGCTCTGCTCAAGGCCTTCTAGGTCTTTCAAGCGGACGGCCTCCAGTTCCTCAAGCTTTAATATGTTTTCCGGGATCTCCTCGACATCTTTTTCCGATGGGATAAAGTAGGGGATGGTAGGAATATTTTCAATCTTTCTCCACTTCGTTGGTCTTGCCATAGTTGTCAACTCCGTTTCATCAATCTTGCTTAACGGCCCTCGATTATACCGCTATAATACAGGAAAAATCGTTTTTTTAATAGATTCCTATTTCTTAAAGCAGGTAACCCCATCCTCAATAATCCCCTTTAATGGGTATAATCGATTATTGCAACCGTTTCGCCCAATTTCTTATCAATGGCTTCTTTAATTTTCTGTGCGTGCGGGCAGGGAAAACCAATGGGATTGCCTCTCGTGATACAGGAGGCTAAAACAATTGTGTCCGCACCTATCTCCCGTTCTACAACTTCGCTTCCCGCACATCGCGCATGTATACATAGCCGTTCTTCTTTCCTTAGTAATACGACGAATCAATCAAGGCGTCTGCTATTTATATGTTAAGCCAATTATGGGCATACGTCAATAAAGCTATTTGGTGAGCTTGAACACATTTATTCCTACAGAAGCAATTAACTTTTGAAGAAGCTTTGCCTTCTTCCGATTTCGCCCGAATACAAGAACACTTTGCTTAAATCAGCCCGAGCCGTTGCATAAGATGCGGAAGCTCAGCTTCAAAATGAACGCCGAACCTCCTGTCTGTTCCGGCTTTCTTCGTGCGCGCGATGCTGGCCGCAGTAAAGTCCACAGCATTTCTGACAGCATCAGGCAACTCACAGCCATTTAAGAGAGAGCCCACCAGCACGCTACCAAACACATCTCCAGTGCCAGGGTAATACCCTTCGACCAGCTCTGAGAAAGCATATTCGATTTTCCCCGATACGGCTTCATAGCTTGCGGCGCCGATTGCCTTATCATTGAAGTGGGTTCCAGTAATTATAATTTGCTTCGGCCCCAATGCAGCAAGCCGCTTCAATAGGTCCTCGATATAATGCTGCGTATAGGGGCCTTCTTGATAGGGTTCTCCTAAAAGGAGCGTCGCTTCCGTTATATTCGGCATGATGATATCGGCTTTTTGACAAAGCTTTTTCATGGCTTGTGGGAAGGTATCCGGAAAGCTCTTATATAGCAGGCCATTATCTGCCATAACGGGATCGACAATAACGAGTTGCCCTTGCGTTGCAAACAGGTCAAACATCTTCAACACAGTGTCCAGTTGTTCGATAGAACCCAAAAATCCCGTATAAACCGCATCAAATTCTAAATGGAGTGACCGCCAATGGTTCATGATGGCAATCATATCATCCGACAGGTCCCGGTAGGTATATCCTGCAATACCGCCCGTGTGCGTGGAAAGCAAGGCAGTTGGGATTACACTGACTTCGACCCCGGCCGCAGAGATGATGGGGAGCGCAACTGTTAAGGAACACCTTCCAAAGCAGGATATATCATGAATTGCTGCAATTCGCTTTTGCTGGAGCATAGTTCTTTTTACCTCGAATATTTAGGAGAGTATTTTTCCGAGTGACAATATACCCAGATTCAGTCGATATAGCGCCGGTTTTTACTATTTTTGCATATTCTTTCGATAGAACCGCTTGCCCTCATATTCGAACTCAAGCAGCTCGCCCTTTTTCACCAGCTCGGTTACAATCTTTTTATCAGCCTTTCTTTTTCTCAACAACTCGTCAATAATATCTTCTCTGACCGGATGTACCGATGCAATGCTTAACAGATCCTCCGCGACAGATTCGGTGAAGAAAAAACCCTCTTCTTTTTCATCTCCGGTGATACATTCGACGTCTGTTCCGGATATGTTGCGAATGATTCGGGCGGCGTTGGAAAGGCTGACACTCGAAGCCCTCTTTACACTACTTTCAGCCGGGGGACGGGTGGGAACCAAAAGGTATGCCTTGATGGGAGCTATCAACGATAACTGCTCCGCAATTTTTTCGATACATGAGTCATGGCTGTTTACGCCCTCCACAAGCATCGTCTCGGTGACCAGCGTACCCTTAAA
>DLFX01000293.1 GCA_002482405.1 Firmicutes bacterium UBA7709
ATGTCAGAGGGACATTTACCAGGGAAAATCTCGATTTTTCCGAGGATGTGAAGCACCTGGCCGATAAGGGCTTCAAAAATGTGTCGGTAGAGCCTGTCGTCACCGATGCTTCCATGGGATACGCCCTCCGGGAGGAGGACAGGGAAGCGATTTTCAGAGAGTATGACAAGCTGACCGACCTGTACCTTGAGTATGCGAAAGCGGGGAAAAACTTTGAATTCTTCCACTTTAATGTGGACTTGAATCAGGGCCCCTGCGTCGTAAAGCGCGTTTCGGGATGCGGCGCCGGCACGGAATATGTGGCGGTCTCACCGGAAGGGGATATCTNNGACTTCAGGTTGGGCAATCTCAACGACGGTGATTTTGAAAACAGATGGTATGACGAATTCAACAGGGCCCATATCTATAATAAAGAAAAGTGCAGGGACTGTTGGGCGAAATTCTACTGCAGCGGCGGCTGCCACGCAAACGCCTACCATATGAACCATGATATTCTGAAACCCTATGAGCTGGGCTGCGAACTGGAGAAAAAGAGAATCGAATGCGCCATCGCCATCAAGGCGGTCCTGGCGGACGAAGAATAAAAATCATAGCTTTTGAATCATTATAGATTAAAGAATATAGTATGAAGGGAGGCTGTGGCTCATGCTGGAAGTGTGTTTGCTCGGCTGCGGAGGAATGGAACCGCTGCCCGGGAGGCGGCTGACTTCCATGCTGATCCGCCGGAATGGAAAAATGATTCTGGTGGATTGCGGGGAAGGGACCCAGCTAGGAATAAAGCTGCTGGGCTGGGGGTTTAAGTTCATCGACGCCCTGTGCCTGACTCATTACCATGCGGATCACGTCGCTGGTCTGCCCGGTTTTCTGCTGACTATGGGAAATCACGGCAGGAGGTCGCCCTTTACCATATTCGGANNCCTCTCTCTTATGTGATCAGCGCCCTTACCGTCATCGCGCCGCAGCTGCCCTTTGATATTCGGCTGTCGGAACTGCACTCTCAGGGGGAGAGCCGGGACCAAATCGGAGAGTTTATCATCCGGGCGGTCCCGATGGACCATATGATTCCTTGCCTCGCCTACAGCTTCGAGATAAGCCGGAGCGGAAAGTTTGACAGAGAGCGGGCGGAGGCCTTAGGAATTCCCAAGGAACTCTGGCATGTGCTGCAAAAAGGGGAAACGGTTCCCTATGAGAGGCGGACTCTGACGCCGGACATGGTGATGGGCCCGCCGAGAAAAGGGCTGAAGGTGACCTACTGCACCGATTCCAGACCCACGGACGGACTCGCCGCCCTGAGCATGGATTCAGACCTGCTGGTCTGCGAAGGGATGTACGGAGACGACGGGTTGCTTGAAAAGGCCGTCGAACGGAAGCATATGATCTTTTCCGAAGCGGCCGCGGTGGCAAAGCGCAGCAACTCCAAGGAGCTCTGGCTGACGCATTTCAGTCCGTCCCTTCACGAGCCGGAAGAATTTCTGCAGACGGCCCGCAGCATCTTCCCCAACACTGTAATCGGCGTGGATCTCCTGACAAAACAGCTGAACTTTACCGATCAATCTGTTTGACCTGTTCCAGAAATCCCATAACCGTTTTAGCCGGTTCTGTCACCGAGTCCTTCACAAGGGCTTCGTTGGGCAGGCCGGCGTTTTTGATCATCGGTCCAATGGAAACGACCTGAAGCTTCGGGTTTTTTTTGACAAACCAACCGCATTCCATCTTATCGTACACGATAGAGCCGGATATGTTGTCGCCGAACAGGTCGGAATGGATCTTGCGGACTGCCTTGTACAGAACGCTTTTCGGATGGTCGCGCCAGCGGGGTATGCCGCTGTGGTAGGTATACTGCATTCCGCTCATGCCGCTGATCGCTTCATGGGCGCTGGTGATGGTATACATTTTGGCGTCGGAGTTGCTCGCCACAGATACCTGGCAGAGAAAGCTGCCTGTCGCCGTGGAAACCATGCCGATATTGGAAGCGCTTTCCACCACGTCTCCATAGGCTTCGGACCTGGTCTGAACGCCGTCGATAATGCCGTAGATAAAGCTGATAATGCTGCCGTTGTCCTCAAAGGAGACGACTTTATCAGGCATTTCAGTCTTTTCATAAGTAAAGGAATAGTTCTCTTCTACATCTCCATAGGCGCTTTCAAACGCATCCATGGCGTCGTTGACCACGGCCTGCATCTTTTTTTCGTCGGATTCGTTGATGACGATCAGAACGGAAGCGGATGCGGGAATGGTATCGCCGGAAACTCCGCCGTTAAAACCCGCAAGCTCAAATAAAATTCCCTTGCCCTGTGCGTTTGCAAGGACTTCGCCAATGGTTTTAATGGCATTGGCCCCGCCCTTGCCCATATCTCTGTCCGCGTCTCCGCCTTTGAGCCCGCTGAGGGTCAGCAGATAAGGGATCGCGTTTTGAGGCGGCGCCCATTCGATCTTGTGGGCCATTTCGTAGGAAGCGGTTCCCGGGCTGCCAAGGCCGACGGTATGGTCTGAATCCCAGGCCAGGTTGATCAGAAAGTCGCCCTCCAGGTATTTCGCCTTC
>DLFX01000027.1:0-4636 GCA_002482405.1 Firmicutes bacterium UBA7709
TTTATCGACGACCAGAGCTTCGAGCGGGAGGATGTTAAATATTCCTGCCCGGAGGTGCTCACCATAAATGCTGCCGACTATCAAAAGCTGACGGACATGGAAGAGCTCACGCCCCGGTTCATCACCGAGGACTCCAAGAAGCGACGCCTTATGTATCTGAGCGATCTGCAGAGAAAGGGAGATGAGGACGTCTTTGAGGGTTCCAGCGAAGAATTTTTAGCGACTCTGGATATGAAGCTGACCATCGCTCCTGTTCAAAAAGGAGATCTGGAGAGAGTGGAGGAGCTGACCCTGCGCACGAATCAGCTCAATTCCACCGGCTATACTTACGATTTTGACGAGCTGGAGTCCTTCATCACCTCAGAAAAGCATACGTTTTTAATTGCCGGCCTGGACGACAAATATGGAACCTACGGAAAGATCGGCCTGGTCCTCCTGGAGGAAATGGACGATGTGATCGAAATCAAACTTCTGCTCATGTCCTGCAGGGTGATGACCAGGGGCATCGGCTCCGCTCTGCTGATCCACATCGTGAAGCTGGCCCGGGAGAGGGGCAAAAAGCTCCGGGCTCAGTTTGTCAGCACCAGCCGAAACAGGGTCATGTACATCACCTACAAGCTGATGGGCTTTGAGGAAGCGGAAGAAGCAAGGGCCCCGGGAAATGACAGCAAAGATAACGACAGTGCCGGCGGCGAGGCAGAGGTGGAAATTTTGGAATACCGGGGAGAAGCGAACCGGGAGTACCCCGGATATTTGCATGTGATCGTAAAATAAAAGGGCCGCTCCGGCACCCGAGAATGCGGCTGACAAAATAAGCGCAATAAAAAAAGAGAAACCAAATCGACTCGGTTTCTCTTTTGTCATATTTTTTATTATACTTCCACCGACGCCAGGATGTCCTGCACGTAGTTCGGCAGAGCGAACGCGCCTTTGTGAACGCCTTCATTGTAGTATTTGGTCTTCAGTCCGAACTGATTCCATATCTCCGGCTTCATGTCATTGACCGGATCCAGGCCCTTTGAGGCGAACCCGAAATACCAGTATCCGGAGGGATAGATCGCGGTATTATAGCCGAATACCCTTGCCACGGGGAAGGTCTTTTTGATCTTTGCGTGAGCCTTTTTCATCTCTATGACGTCAACGTCATAGAAAGCTCCTTCATGCTGGTTGATCAGGATTCCCTTTTCGCTGAGTATTCTATAGCAATTCTTGTAAAAATCAATGGTGAACAGGCTTTCTCCGGGGCCGTCGGGTTCCGGGTCCGTGGAGTCGACCAAGATCAGGTCGTATGCGCCGTCGGGCGCTTCCTTCACAAACTTTACGCCGTCGTCGAACATCAGGTTCAATCTCGGTTCGTTATCGAATACCGACGCGGTAAACGGCATATACTTCTTGCAGGCCCTTACCACCGCCTCATCGATTTCAACCATATCGATCTTTTCGATGTGCTTATATCTCGATACTTCCCTGGCGGTGCCTCCGTCGCCTCCGCCGATGATCAACACTCTTTTGATATCGGGGTTGACGCACATCGCCGGATGACAGATCATGTCATGGTAAATAAATTCGTCCTTTTCCGACAGCTGGGCAAAGGAATCCAGAACCAGAAACGTTCCGAAGGTTCTGTTGTGGAAGACCTGCAGGTCCTGAAACTCCGTCTCCTCCGTATGGAGCACTTCGTCGATCCGGTAGGAAAACTTCACATCGTTATCGACCCTGTATTCCGAAAAATATAGATCACCGTTTTTTGTAAGCAGCATTATCGTACCTCCCTTTTAACATTCTGCCCGGCGCTTTAGCGCCGAACGGCAGAATTTCATTGTCTTATCTCACTTTATCCGGCATATTTTTGCCGTAAAATATCTCATCCATTTCCTTCCTCAGCTTTGAGGTGATCATGTTGATCTCTTCCGTGGAGATATCGTCCACCGTAAAGTTAAAGAAGTATTCGTCCAGGTCAAAGCTTTTTAGCTTGCATTTGGTATGGAAGATGTTTTCCTGGAACACGTTGACGTCGATCATGTAATATTGGTCGAGAATATCCTGGCTGATGTAGTTTTGAATCGAATTGAGCTTATGATCGATAAACATTTTTCTTCCGGTAATGTCTCTGGTAAAGCCTCTCACCCGGTAATCCAGCGTCATGATATCCGCCTCGAAGCTTTCGATCAGATAGTTCAATGCCNNCCGCAGGTGGACACGTCGATATCCGCTCTGAAGGTGCATACGCCCCCATCCGGATGATATTCAGGGTACGTATGTACGGTAATGTGGCTTTTATCTAAATGAGCCGCAACAGAAGGATTACCGATCCTCACCTGGCTTTCCGGAGGCATGCTGCCCTCGCAGATCAGAATCGTTACGCTGGAACCCTGGGGTTCGTAATCCTGCACCGCTATATTCAAAATCTTGGCTCCGATGATTTCCGTCACATTTTTTAAAATGTCGGTCAGCTTCGCAGCGTTGTACTGCTCGTCGATGTACTCGATGTATGCTTCCCGGTCCTCAACGGTCTTCGTATAGCAGATGTCATACATGTTGAAGCTCAACGTCTTTGTTAAGTTATTAAAGCCGTATAATTGTAATTTTTCCAACTTATAAGTTCCACCAGCCTTTCTATGGATTTCGACACTCGTAGTGCGAGCAATTATATATTGTAGCATTTGTATTGTCGAAAAGCAATGGACTTGCCCGAATAATTTCTTTCTCTCATATTGTAACATTTTACCGCGATGAAAAAACCGCGGCACTTAATTCNNTCAAAAAGGCTTCTTTCTTAATGCGATAAACCTGATAATATCGCCCAATTCATCATCCGAAAGTATCCTGTGCTGTTAATGCATCTCTTTCGAAAAACAGATAAAACAAATGTTTTGTTTTATGGCTATACTTAAAGCCCCACCCATAGGAATTTCCAAAAGGATAACGCAATTCCCGATTGATTGAATATTTGCTTTGTAACAATTCCTCCAAAGCGTGTAATCTTCCGCTGCTTTCATTGCCGATAAATCTTTCAATGTCAGTCGCTTCTGGCATGTGATTTTTATCCAACATTCTTTCATACATTTTTCTTCACCACCGACGACATAACTGCCATAAGGACAATATTCAAACCAAAGTGCCTCTTAGAGAAAGTCTATCACAAATTATCTGGCATTACTATGTCAGATTAAATGGCCCTACATAATAAATGCTTCCGTCTCTTTTGACTAACAGCAGGCAATTTGTGGTATAATATCTGAGAATACGGATATTATATGGATTCAATGTCGCCGCAGTTAGCTGCGAGGCGAAATTTGATTAGCGAGGTGGTCATTATGACAGATCCGGGGTTGAAGAAACTGCTCGGTTTTTTGCTCCGAAATAAAGACACGGTATCTTCCGTGCTTGATAATTTTAAACCGCAAGATATAGAGAGAGGGCTTCTGGCGATTCCGGAAAGCATGATCAATCAGGATATCAAGATGCTGATCCTGGATAAGGCCGCGCCTTATCTGAACGATTACGGGCTTCTGTTCCTTCAGAACGCCATTCTCGTGGATCTGGACATCCACGTAAAGCAGCTTGGAAATCTCAAGGCAAAGTATATGCTGACCTTCACACGGTTTGATTTTCATGACGATATCCACAAGATCGGCATGTCCTATAAAGAGGACGTGAAATCGGAAGGCAACTTTTTACAGAACATGGCGCTCAAGGCCGCCGGCATGAAGGGCAATTACCTGCAGGTCGCCGCGGAAATGATGAAACTGGATTTCATCAGCGTCGGGGAGAACAGCATCACCATCGACCTCGATGCCCTGGACTTTGCAGAAAAAATCCCGCCTGAGCTGAACGTCGCTTACGTCAGCAGCGAGGACGGGATCTTAAAATTCAAGTTTCATATTTAGCCGGCACCCCCGGCTATTTATTTTGAGTAAACCTCTTCTTTATTGATTACATTGATTCCGTGGCCGGCCAGCACTTCCACCGCTTTTTCCTGCTGGTCTACCTTCAGGACGATATAAGGCATCTCATTTTTCCGCATGATAAAGGAATAGATATAGTCGATATTGATATCCGCATCCCTTAAAACGGAAAATATCTGGTTCAGGCTGCCGGGCTTATCCTCCGGCTCCACTGCGATGACCTTGCTGACCTTTGCGACTACGCCCTCCTGTTTCAAGATCTCCACCGCGCGATCCGGATCGTCGACGACGACTCTCAGGATGCCAAACTCGGAGGTGTCAAACACGGCGATAGCCCGGATGTCGATATTGTGCGCGACGAGAATATCCGTCAACTGCGCAAGGCTTCCCTTTTTGTTCGGTATAAAGATTGATATCTGTTTGATCAGCATCTATTTATCCTCCCTCATATCGATTACTCTTTTCGCTTTTCCCTCAAATCTTGCAAGGCTTCTGGGCTCTACCAGATTTACCTTCGAGTCGATCCCAAGCACCGTCCGCAGATTATGGCGGATCTTCTGATTCAGGTTTTCCAGAGAAGCAAAGGAATCCAGCAGATTTGCGTCCACAAGCTCCACGTCGATCTCGATCTTATCCAGATAACCCTTCTTGAATACTTTGATCTGATAGTGGGGTCCGATGCCGTCGATCTTCAGCAGCACCTCTTCGATCTGCGACGGGAACACGTT
>DLFX01000027.1:4711-7598 GCA_002482405.1 Firmicutes bacterium UBA7709
TCGTCCTGTACCGCAGGATCGGCAGAGCTTCCTTGGTAATGGTGGTGATGACCAGCTCTCCGACCTCGCCTTCTCCCAGCACTTCGCCGGTATTCGGATCGATGATTTCCGGGAGAAAATGGTCCTCATTGATATGCATTCCCGCGAGGGCCAGACATTCGCCGGAAACCCCCGGCCCCACGAGCTCGCTCATGCCATAGTTTTCTGTGGCAAAGAGGCCCAGACGTTCGTTAAGCTCTTTTCTCATGCCCTCGGTGGAGCCTTCTCCGCCGAACAAGCCCCATTTCAGGGACAGATCCTTTTTCGGATCGAGGCCCATCTCATAGGCGATCTCGGCCATATGTAACGCATATGACGGAGTGGCGATCAGCGTGGTGGTTCCGAAATCCTGCATGATCATGATCTGCTTTTCCGTGTTTCCGCTGGACATGGGAATGACTGAGGCCCCCACCCTTTCAAGGCCCTGATGCAACCCGAAAGCTCCTGTGAAAAGCCCGTAGCCGAAAGCGATCTGGGCCGTATCCTCATCGGTGACTCCCGCCATGGTGACAAGACGTGCGATCATCTCGCTCCAGTTGTCCATATCCTTTCTCGTATAACCCACAACCGTAGGTTTTCCCGTCGTTCCCGAGGATGCGTGAAATCTTACAATATCCCTTCTCGGCGATGAAAACAGGCCGAAAGGATAATTTTTCCTGAAGTCGTCTTTTATCGTGAACGGAATGCTCCGCAAATCCGCCAAGGTTTTGATATCCCCGGGTTCGACTCCCGCTTCCTTCAGTTTCTCTCTATAATACGGAACGTTCTGATAAACCCGCTCGACGGTCTTTTTCAGCCGCTCCAACTGAAGCTTTTCAAATTCTTCTCTTTTCAGGGTTTCCTCCCTGCTCCAAATCTTGCAGTCAATCATTTTCTTACCTCCCAAACTACAAACCTACCGCGTAAGTATACCACAGATTTCAGAGTCGTTCAAGGCCGGTCCGGCAGCCTGTTGGGCTTGCATTTCTATATTTATCGGTCCTGAGCGCTCGTGTCCTTATTGAGATACGAAGCCGTCACCGTCGCCGCCAGCTTTCCGCTGCCCTCCAAATATCCCTCGCCGTACAGATGAATCAGGCTCTGACCGTAGAAATTGGCCTTGACATTGACGATCAGCGCATCTCCAACGAAGATCGGCCGTATGAATACCGTCTCCAGGCTGATGGTTGGGAGAAAGTTTTTCCCGGTCAGATACCTTGCCAAAAATCCCATTCCGATGTCAAATGCGGCGCCGATCATGCCCCCGTGCATGCTCCCGGCCCGGTTCCGTTCCCAGTCCATGACCGGGAACCTCAACGTCAGTGTTTTTTCCTCAAAACTGCAGCCGGCAAATTCGGGCTTCATCATGCCATTGACGATAGCGGCCTGTTTTTCATTGACATCCGCGATTGCGGCCATCATATCGGCCTCCATCTTCTCCTGTTCTTCCATCCTGTTTCGCTCTTGCATCCTGTTCTGTCCTTCCATTTTTCTGGCTCCCCTTATCTCTTGTTGCCTTCGTGTTTTTCTCTGCCGCTGTTTGCCTTTCCAGTCATTTGCTTCTGTCCGTTTACGATTTCTACTGTACTGGAATCGGCAGGGGATGTCAACCGGCTGCCGGTTACAGCATTCTGCACAAAATTTTCGATTTAGAACAGTCATTTTAGCAGATTACATAATTCAACGAATTTTGTCCAGGATCATACAGCTATAGCAGCATTAAATTCAAGAATCTATCAATATGATGTTCTATACCGAAAATTTTGTGCAATCTGTTTTGAACTTTCAATTCCAACTGTTTGAGTCCACAGGAATGTGGTATAATGATTCCAGTGACTAATATGCGGCAGAGCCGCAAAACGGCGTTGCCGCAAGGTAGAATCAATATATTTTGCTCGACGCCGCTCACAAAATATAATTTTTAAAGTAAAAAAGATAAAATTTAACCGACAAAAATGGATCTTAATGATGAGAGGAGATAAAAACTATGAACAAGGAACCTAAATTCTTCATTTGCAAGCATTGCGGAAATATTATGACATTATTGGAGGATTCCGGTGTGCCCGTCGTATGTTGCGGGGAAAAGATGACTCAGCTGACCGCGAACACATCGGACGGCGCAACGGAAAAACATGTTCCCGTCATTGAAAAGGATGGAGACAAAGTGACCGTAAAGGTTGGAAGCGCACCCCACCCCATGCTTGCGGAGCATCATATCGCCTGGATCTATCTGCAGACGAATTTAGGCGGTCAGTTTAAATACCTTGAAGTCGGCGCAGAACCAAAGGCGACATTCGCATTGGGCGAAGGTGAGACCTTAGTTGCCGCGTTCGAATATTGCAATCTCCACGGATTATGGAAAGCAGAGGCTTAATCGCCTCTTTCCCAATCCTATCGCAGAAAGGATCGAAACATGGCAATAGAATGGACGCCCAGCCTAGCCGTTGGAGTAAGCAGCATCGATCAGCAGCACAAGACCCTTTTCGAAAAGGCGAATCAACTCTTTGAAGCGGGAAAAAACAACAAATCAAAGGAATTTATTTTTGAGTTGCTGGGCTTTTTAGACGATTATACCAGAGAGCATTTCCAAAGTGAAGAAGCTTACATGCGCTCCATCAATTATCCGGAGTATGAAGCCCAGAGGAAGATGCACGCAGATTTCATCGCGTCTCTGGATCAGTTGAAGAAAGATTATCAGGAATCCGGCGGAAGCATCCTCGTGATCCTTAACGCAAACCAGATGGTTATAGACTGGCTGCTGAAACATATCTCCATCGAAGACAAAAAAATTGGCGGTTACAAGAAAATTTAACCGTTTCCATATGGTAAAAAACTTATAAACCATGAAAAAGGGGCTGTCGCACTAAAA
>DLFX01000299.1 GCA_002482405.1 Firmicutes bacterium UBA7709
TGGGACGCGGCGTCCGGAAACGCTATGAGGCCGCCCATTCCCGCGAATACCATGACACAGCTGAACAGTCCCCCGAATCCCAGCATGAGGGAATAGGAAACGGCGATGTCCCCTCCTGATTTGGAAGCTCCAAACCTCTGATAGCACTGGCTGTTGGCATACATGGCCAGTGTGGAGATCACCCATCCCATGACGCCGGCAAAACCCATCCCGCCGGTAGGCGTCAGGAAATCCGGGTTATATTCGCCCACCTGTGAAAAGAGGTTGCCGAATCCGTCATAATAGTGATAGGTCCCGAAAATCAGAAATCCGGCTCCAAGGCCCATGATAACGAACTGCATCATGTCTGTGACCGCAAGGCCCCACATTCCGGCAAGAGACGTATAGAATATGGTGACAGCCACGATTATGATGAAGAGTATCCAGATGTTGATTCCCGTCACAAAGGAAAGGACCTGCCCGGCCGCCGTCACCAGGGCGGCCTCGTAAATGTAAACCGGCATCATGCTGATTGCGAGCGCGAGCTTTGTCTTCCGATCATATAAGTATTCAAATAAGTCCGGGAATGTAATGACCCAATCAGGGATCCGATTCCTCACCAGCGGCCCGATCCAGAGGGCCAGGGGCAACCTTAAAATAATCGTCGGAAATACATAGACAAAGATAATCGCAATTCCCATTGTAGCTCCGCATTCGGCAAGGCCCACGATGGTCCAGGAATCATACCATCCGGCGGCCGCGACGCCGATCATAACCGGTATGGTCAGCCTTCTGGAGGCGACAAAAAAGCTCTTCATGTCTCTGCTTGCCCGCCTCCTCATCGCCAGGCCGATTACCACGACTGCTCCAAAGTAAAGCAGAATGACTCCCCAGTCCAATCCGCTCCACAATTGTGTAAAGTTAACCATTTTTTTCTCCTTTCTAACTTTAGATTATTTTTTATTACGGCGAAAGGGCTCCTTTAACTGCTGATGCGGTATTTCAAGCCGAGGATGTGCTCGCTGTTGACCCCGTACTCATCGAGATACGCATACCTTATATTTTCATTTGCGCCATAATAAATTTTAATTTCGACGGCGGCGCGGTAAAATTTTTTCTCCGCCTTCAGGGTGATCTTACCGCCGGTGGCGTATGTTCGCCGCAGGACTTTGGTCTGGATATGCCATTCCATTTTATCCTGGACTTCCCGCGCCGTCGCATTGGAAGGAAGAATGAGCCTGTCCGACCGGGCTTCATCCACCTTGATCAGATCAAGTTCTCCATTTTCTTCCGTATAATACTGGAACGGATGCACTTCGTTGTAATCGAACACAAAGTGAAGCTCTCCCGATCTATTCAAGTGACCGTTCCGGTTGAACATAGTCTTCCTGTCTATCAGGAAACCGTAGGTCATAAGGCTGTATGGCACATAGACGTCCCGCATCTCACCTACTTCAAACTTTCCCAATTCAAACCCGAGTATTTTCACTCTAAGGCTATCCAGCTTTTTTTCGATCGCATCGTCTCTGAGTATCACATTTCGCGTACTAAGCATGATTTTCTGTTCCTCCGCCATCGATGACTTCCTCATCGATCATATCTTTGATCTCGCTGTCCGTATAATGCAGTTCCTTTAAAATTTCCACATTGTGCTCGCCCAGCTTGGGCGCCCCTTTTTCAATGCTTCCCGGCGTCTTTTCGAATTTCATGGGGTGGCCTGCGGTCGTGTACCTTCCGAGATAGGAGTCGTCTATCTCCATGAGCATGTTCCTGCTCGCCATGTGCGGAGCGTTTATGGTATCCCTGGCGTTCATGACGGGGGAAGCCCCCATATACCGGCAGGCGAAGCACCGCGTCAGCTCTTCCTTGGTCCTTTCCTTAAAGAACGGCCTCAGCAGTTCCGTAAGCTCATCGTTATGCCGGCATCTCAGCTCGTTTGTTTTGAACCGGGGATCGTCGAGCAGCTCGAGCTTTCCCATATCTCTGCACATCTCCTGCCAGCCTGCCTCTGTGGGCGCGGCGATGGAGAACCACCCGTCCTTACATTCAAATACATCGTAAGGCGACGCGAGATAGCTCAGGTTGTTTCCGGTCCGCGGCAGTTTCCTGCCGTTGATGGAATACTCCAAAAACGCCCCTTCGAGAGATGCGAACAGGGAATCCTGCATGGCCACCTCAAGCCGCTGCCCTTCTCCCGTCTTTAATCTGTGATAATAGGCCATGGATATGGCAAAGGCCGCCATAAGTCCGGTATAGCTGTCTCCGATGGAACATCCGTTCCGGTTGGGTCCCCCGTCAGGAAACCCGGAGCAGTCCATGAGTCCGCAGGTCCCTTCGATAATGTTGTCATAAGCCGCAAGATGCTTCAATGAACCGGTCTGGCCGTATCCGTTTATGGACGCCATGATGATCCGGGGATTGATCTTTTTCAGCTCCTCATACCCCAAGCCCAGCTTATCCAGCGTACCGGTCTTGAAATTGTCCACCGCGATATCGGCTTTGGCCGCAAGCTTCTTTACGATCTCCCTGCCCTTCTCCCGGGAGAGATCCAGGGTCAGGCTTTCCTTATTCCTGTTGTACAGTGCGAAGTACCCGCTGTTGCCCTCTTCGTTTAAGGGCAGCCAGTAACGGCATTGATCGCCTGTCCCCGTCCGCTCAATCTTGATCACCCGTGCGCCATAATCCGCCAGGTTTAAGGTGCCGTACGGCCCGCTGAAGGCCTGCGTAAAATCTACTATCGTAACTCCTTCTAATGGTCTCAACGCGCCATCCCTCCCTCTGCTGCCTCTAAAATCCGATTATCTATCAGTCCGGCGATTTTTTCCGCGCTATATCCCAGGTCTTTCAGATAGGCAACAGTGTCCTCACCTAACAAGGGCGCGCTATTTTCCACGCTGCCGGGAGTGGAGTGCAGCTTGGCGGGAATTCCAAGCTGTTTCATTCTGCCTATAACCTTATCCTCTACCTCGATGATCATATCCCGTTCCTGCGTCTGCTTGCTGTCTATCGCTTCAATGATGGTACAGACTGCTCCGCAGGGGATATTGAACTCGGATAAGAGCTCCTCTATCTCGAACTTGGACATTTTTCCTACGATATTCTGAATCATGCCCCGGAGGCTCGAGCGATAGTTTGCATTGCGGCTGTCATTGGAATTGTACCGGGGATCGTCCATAATGTGCTCCAACCCCATCGCTTTGCAGAATTTCTCCCACTGCGCTTCCGTTGAAACGGCGATTGAGACAGCGCCGTCCAGGGTGTTATATGTATCATAGGGGCAGATGGCCTTCGATCCGTTTCCTTCTCTGGACAGGACCTCCCCCGTCAGGGATGTGGTCACCATGCTCTCTTCCAGGGCGGAGAAGAGGGAATCGATGCAGGAGATATCGACAGCCTGCCCTTCCCCCGTCTTGTGCCGGTGGATCAACGCAATGTTGATCGCAAGGGCCAGATGAAGCCCTCCATATAAATTTCCAAGCTGCGCGCCCATGGTGACGGGAGGGCCGCCCTCTTCGCCGGACATCTCCAGCATGCTGCTGAACGCCTGTGCGGTGTTGTCAAAGCACGCTCTGTCCTTCAGCTCTCCGCTGCGCCCATACCCTGTAAGGGTCGCGTAGATCAGCCGGGGGTTTATCTCTTTCAGCCGATCATAGCCGAGCCAATACTTCTCCAGAGTACCGTATCTGAAGTTCTCACAGACCACATCGGCCGTCCTGACCAGCTCTCTGATGACCTCACGTCCCTCTTCTTTCGAATAGTCCACGGCAACGCTTTTTTTGCCCCGGTTTAAGTAGGCGTGATAACCGCTGTATCCATCCTTCAGCGGCATGCACGCCCTCGATATGTCCCCTCTGCCGGGCTTCTCTATCTTAATGACCTCCGCTCCGAAGTCGGCCAGCTGCATCGTGGCATAAGCCGCTCCGTGAAACTGCGAAAAATCCAGTATTCTTACACCTTCCAAAGGCCTTGTCATAAACTAGCTCCTTTCTGCAACTGTGCGGCATTTCTGCCGCACATATTCCCTCTGACCTTCCGTTAGTCTCTTGGCTTTTTAACCACGCATACAAGCGTTCCATCGCTGACAAGGATCGGCTCATCCAACACTTTAAACTTGTCGTCCGGTATGCGATGATACTCGATGAGCTTATAGAGTTCAAAGCCGTAAGTTCTGGACCTGCTTCCTTCCTTTTCAAGCCAGACGATCACTTCAATCGTCTCCTCCGCGAAAAGGCTCGCATGATAATTGGCGTCCGTCTTTACCAATAAGGACCCGTCTCCGTTATCGCGCCGCTCCGACAGCTCTGTCATAACATCTACGGCATAGGCTAAAATCTGCGGACCGGAAAACATATAATCCGAATAGTGGACCGTTTCACAGTCCGTCCTGAACTTTGAACGCAGCTCTGTAACATCCGCTCCCTTTGGGTTATCAATTTTATATTCTCTCTTGCTCATAACTTTCATCTCCTAAAAAATTTCTACTAAAATATGATTTATGTTATATTCCTCAATGTGATTTACGTTATATTCCTCGGACGCTATATCTGCGTCTCCTTCCACTGGTAGGGGTATCCCGTGGACATCATTCTCTCAATGAATTTTTCCGGGTCGAGCTGATCCACAAAGATGATTCCCTTTTCCATCTCTACTTCCTTGATCAGCATCGTTCCGATCGCCAGCGGCAGCGCCACATAGACCAGGGCGGTTCCATAGAGCTTCTTCAGCGCCGGTCCGGGTGCGTTCATCTTCGGACAGTTCGCCTTCCAGGTCACTTTTTGTCCGTCCTTTACTCCGCTTACCTCTACGATCAGTTCTATGAAATCCCTCCGGTCAGCCTCCTCCAGCTTTTCATCCGACACGGCGAAAACATTGTTGGCCGGCTTTGGCACCATTGCGGCTACGACGTCGATGGGTCTGACCTTCACACCGTTCACTTCGATTTCTTCCTGTGAGCACAGCCCCAAGGCGTTTAGTATCGCCGGCTGCATCATCATGTAATATTTAAAATCCACATCTTTTACGCCTGGGAACGTCGCCGGCATGCTGTAGATCTCTTCGTGTGAATGGTGGGTGATGGGGAGTTTTCCTACCGGCTCGGGGAACTCGCACTCATCGATCCCGCCAAAGGGAGGATATTGCACGTATTTGCCGTTTTCCAGAGCGTATGTAGGAGATGCGCAGTCGATCAACGCCTGCTTTGGCGACCAGCCGGGATTCCACGGTCTAAGCGCCCAGCTGTAAGGATTTTCACCTGGTATCACCGTCGCCTTTCCAATTCTCATCNNGCAAATCTTCTGGCTAAAACATTGGTCCAGCCCGGCGCAAATCCGCATCCAAACAGGGCCGTCAGGCCCGCGTCTTCGAATTCTTTAGACAAGGTGAGCTCTTCTATTTTTTTTCCTGCCAGAAACTCATCCCAGTACGGGGTATCAAACGCCGTATTGATATAATTTGCCTTTGCTTTCAGGGCGCCCTCCATGACATAGGGAACCATCCATGGCATTACCATATCTACGACTACGTCAACACCCTCGGCGGCTCTCGCAACGTCGTCCGAATTTGTCGCGTTGATGGTTCCCGCCTTGACCTTCCCGCTGCCGATCTGATCAGCCGCAGATTTCGCTACGCTTTCATCCAAATCGAACAGCCTGATTTCCTCAACGCAATCCTGCCTTGCCAGGATGGACGCACATGCGCCGCCCTGACCGCCTGCGCCAACGATTAAAACTTTCAAATCTAAAGCACCTCCTGTTTCTATTGCATGTCATAGCCGACCTCTATCGGCTAATGCTATCAATAAGCGCAAAAAATGTGCCAACAATATCACTCGTTGAAATTGCAATGGCTCCGGAAGCTCATCGAAAAAAATCTCCTGATTTTTGGAGAAAAATCGCATTTTTTGTTTTATTAATGAAACAAAAAATCCATTTTCTTCTATTTACACGGCTTTTACGCAGAAAACGTCTCAAAAAAAC
>DLFX01000016.1:0-8268 GCA_002482405.1 Firmicutes bacterium UBA7709
CGGCGTTACGGAGGAAGCGGCAAAAGCCACAGGGCTTGCCGCCGGAACCCCTGTCGTCCTCGGCGGTGGCGACGGCGTTGCCGCCAATATCGGCTGCGGTTCCATTGCGCCCGGAAAGACCTACAATTGCATGGGGACTTCCGCCTGGATCACAACCACATCGGAGAAACCTATCTTTGACGAGCAGATGAGAATTGTCACCTGGGCCCACATCGTGCCCGGATTATATGCGCCTAACGGCACCATGCAATACGCCGGAGGTTCTTATAGCTGGCTGAAAAACACGATCTGCACCATGGAGACTTACAACGCAGCGCAAAACGGAGCTTCTCCCTATGAGTATATGAACGAGCAGATCGCTCAAAGCCCCATCGGTTCCAACGGCGTTATCTTTCTTCCCTACCTTCTGGGAGAGCGGGCTCCCCGCTGGAATCCGGACGCAAAGGGCGCGTGGATCGGCTTAAAACCGGAAAATACCCGGGGCGATATTTTAAGAAGCGTGATGGAAGGCGTCACGATGAATCTGGCCATCTGCCTCGACGTCCTCAGAACACAGGTTGACATCGATGAGATTCTGGTCATAGGCGGAGGCGCGAAAGGCGCCGTATGGCGGCAGATCATGGCGGATATCTATAACGCCAAGGTTTCCGTACCGTCCCTGCTGGAAGAAGCGGGCTCCATGGGGGCTGCCGTAACAGGCGGCGTCGGAGCCGGCATATTTAAGGATTTTACGGCCATCGATAAATTCATCAACCTCGATTCCGTTCACACGCCGGACCCGGAAGCCGTTAAAAAATACGCCCCTGTAAAAGAGCTGTTTGACGAGTGCTATTTTGCGCTGGAAGATGTGTTCCGCAAGATGTCAAAGAGGATTTAGGATGGCCTTACACATATCCTCATTCAATGTCCGAATAGCCTTTAAAGCGCCTGGAAAAACTCGCCCCTGACCAGACGGGCTCCGGCGTCCTCGATCAGCGAAAGGGCGGCGGCGCGGTTGAAGCGCGTTACGCTGATCCGCTCCTGAGGGATCGCATGAACGTGCCTGCACCAGTTTTCAAGCTCCCCAAGGGCCGTTACGGTGCCGTTGCCGGTACCCCCTGCGGCGGCCACGAGGTTGACCTGCTTACCCGCAGCCCAGCTGCCGCCTTCCCGGAACGCCTCACAGCGTCGGAAGCGGTCGCAAAAGTACTTCATTCGCTCGGCAGGCTGCCAGAAATAAACCGGTGTGACAAGGAACAGACCTTCGCAGTCCCTGATCTTCTCTTGAATATCCGCAAGACTGTCGTCGATGATGCACATTCCCGTATTGCGGCATTTTCCCCAGCCGTTGCCGCAGATTCTGCAGGGTTGAAGCTTCAGCTCGCTGATGTCGATCAGCTCCGCGGATCCTCCCGCGCTGGAAATTCCGTCATAAGCCGCCTTTCCACAAGCGGCCGTAAGGCCGTCCTTATTCGGACTTGCCGTGATAATCAGATACATGAGTTACCTCCTATTTTATTGTCTTTTCCTGTTTCCTCGTTGTTTTTGACAGTTCCGCTTTCTTCATTAGTCCAGCCGGTTTCCTTACTGTTTTGCCAGCTCCCCTATTATTCCAGCCGGTTCTTGATCTGCTCAGACAGCAGTTCAATCACATCGAACAAGGTCGAAAGTTTTGCGTATAACAGGCTGCCCGTCTCCTCGTCCGGCTGCAGCAGATCGGGGATCATAACGGGTTTCATGCCTGCTCTGGACGCGGACAGCACTCCCATGGGTGAATCCTCCAGGGCCATGCATTCTCCGGGATTCACGTCCAGTATTTCGCACGCCTTTAAGTAGATATCCGGCTCCGGTTTTCCCCGCTCTATCATGTCGCCGCAGACGATTTTATTAAAATATCCGGAAATACCGGCCTTGTCAAAATAGTATTGCGCCCTTTCCCTTTCGGTAGATGTGGCGACCGTTATCTTGAAATGATTTGCGGTTAAATAATCAAGCAGCTCCTTCAGGCCGGGTTTCATAGGAAGCCCATCGCGCTCTATGCATGAAGTCATATAATCAATCTTTATCTTCTTTGCTGCGGAAAAATCGAATCCTTCGCCCAGCTCATTCCTTAAAACGCGCTCTGTGTCTCTGATGTTTAACCCCAACGTTTTAACTGCCATGGCTTCTGTGATTTCAAATCCCATCTGCCGGCCGGCAAAGGCCCAGCTCTTTGCCGAAAGGCGCTCCGTGTCAAACATAAGCCCATCCATATCGAAAACAATGCCTTTAATCATTCTACACCTCTCTAAATTGCTGCTGCGCATTTGCTGCCATGCTCAAATTTTCAAGCTTAGGCAGTATTTTCCCCCATTCGGTTCAAAGTTTCAAGTGTAGGGCACTTTTTTGCTCATATTCTCGAGCATAGTGTATATTTTCCATTTCAATAGGCCGGAAAGCATTAAAAAACTGCCCTACAAGCAAAATTTTGAACACAGCGGCAAGCCTTGCTGCTCTATATTCAAATAATTGAACAGTAATTAAACAACCCGTGTCCTTTTATTATAACATTAATTTTAATAAAGACCCACCCTTTACACTATGTGACGGCAAATCTCTATCGTATATTTTTTTCTAAAACTCCTCCGCAATTTTTTCAAATAGATTTAGCAGCTGTTCTACCTCCTGTTCGGAAGCCATGGCCGCTAAGATTTTAGCGTATATGGCGCGTTCGGAGGCGATATGTTCATGCTGCGCCCTCCGGCCGGTCTCTGTCAGCGTCAGAGTAAAGGATCTGCGATCCGACGCGTTGACGGCCCGGTTCACGTATCNNGTTCACGGCGCTGGTCAAGGTGCTCTTCGATATGGCAAGCCGCGCGCAGATTTCCTTCAGGTTTGCGTCGGGAAAGTCCGACAGCACCCCTAAAACTCCCATCTCCAGACCGGATAACCCGCTGATCAGGGGGAATTTCGCCTCATATTTGCTATGAACCATCTTATAATACAGCTTGTGATAGATCCCGCTGAGTCGATCCATATCTCTTTCGCGAAAAACAGTCAAAACAATCACCCCTTTATTGCTGTCAGCAGAAAGCTGTCCGGCGCCGGATGCCGGTATGTGCTGATTTGGAAACCGTTGCTGCGAAGGAGCGTCTCAATCTCCTTCTTGGAATATTCATGGATATCACCGTCCCGCGAATACCGGATGATCAGGTTTAACAGCTGCAGGAATGGCGATGGAAGCCACGGGTCCGCAAGGATCAGCCTCCCCNNCTTTAAAACGCGGCGCATTTCACTTAACACCCCATCAGGATTGGGATAATGATGGAAGGAAAACGTGCACAAAACGGTGTCGAAAAGCTCTTCCCGCCAGGGCAGCTTCTCCGCGTCCCCCACCGCCAATTCCGCCCGATCCCCTAATTTCTTTCGAGCCTCATCGATCATATTGGCTGAAAGATCGATGCCGTAAAGCCTGCTCCCTGTACTTGCTCCGGATAATAGGATTCCCGGACCGCAGCCCACATCCAGTATCGCCTGGGGTCCGCCTCTGTTCAGCTCCTCCAGAATGGCGGGATATGCCCTTGCGCAGAATTGTCCGTCTGATGTCGACTCATAATCCGGGGCATCCTGATCAAACTTTTTCAGTGAATTCAGTTTCATCTTTTCAGCATTCATAAAATTGTCCTCTCGTTTGATACGATTTTCGTACCATTTTGTCTATATAGTACCACTATCGTACTAATTGTCAAGTTTGTTTTTTGAGCATGTTTTCTTGAGCGTTTTGGAGTTTTTTGGATTTTATTTTAGCTATGCTTATTATTGACGCCGCCTAATTTTTAATGTAATATATTAATGATATCAATTTGATATCACGCCGGTCTTAAAAAGGATCTAAAAGAAGGGGGTATTATATATGACAAATACATCGAAATCTGAAGAAAGGCAGCTGCACTTCGAGGAAATCACTCTGAAGTCCATAAGCGGAATGCTCATGCTGATTCTCAACATTCTGCTTATGATCGCAGCCGTCGCAGGGTTCATTTTCAGCATGATTCACGCTGACGCGGGAGCCGCCAACATTCCGCTGATCGTCGCATGCGTGCTCTATTTTGGTATAATCGGCCCGATCCTGTTTGCGGGATTGAAGATACTGAAGCCCAATGAGGCCCTTGTGCTCACCTTATTCGGGAAATATCACGGAACGCTGAAGGGAGAAGGATTTTTCTTCGTGAATCCCTTCGTCACCGCATTCCATCCCGTTACAGAGCCGGCAGCGACAGTCGCCGCTTCCGAGCCATCCGGTTCGTCGGGAAAAACCGCAATTCAGAGCATGAAAAAGCCAAGCAAGATCATGTCTCTGAAAACGATGACGCTCCACAACGACAAGCAGAAGATCAACGATGAACTCGGAAACCCAATCATCATCGGAATCGTTGTGATCTGGAAGGTCGTCAATACGGCAAAGGCCGCCTTCAACGTCGACAGCTATACGGAATACCTTTCCATACAGTGTGACTCGGCGCTCCGGAATATCGTCCGGCTCTACCCGTACGATTCAAACAATGAAAATCAGGAAAAATCCCTCAGGGGAAGCAGCCAGGAGGTGGCTGAAAAGCTGAAGGTGGAAATTCAGAAATCGGTAGAGATCGCCGGATTGGAAATCATCGAAGCTAGGATCACCCATCTGGCCTATGCGCCGGAAATCGCCGCCGCGATGCTCCAGAGGCAGCAGGCCTCCGCAATCATCGCCGCAAGACAGATGATCGTGGAAGGCGCCGTCGGCATGGTAGAAATGGCCCTCGATAAGCTGAGTCAGAAGCAAATCGTTCAGCTGGACGAGGAGCGAAAGGCCGCGATGGTCAGCAATCTTCTGGTGGTGCTCTGCGGCAACAAGGAAGCCCAGCCAATCGTAAACAGCGGCACCATTTATTAAAGTGCGTGATGACTGCTCCGTGCAAAACAATCAGGAAAGGTGGGATGCCGAACGATGGAAAATAAAGAAAAAGACAAAAAACAACTGCTATTGAGATTGTCACCGTCTCTCTGGAAGGAGCTTGCCGCCTGGGCGGAGGACGACTTCCGTTCCATCAACGGCCAGATCGAANNGAATACCTTCTGACGGAATGCGTCCGGCAGCGTAAAAAGACAAAAAATCATCCTATGGACGAAAATAAAGAAGACAAAATCATATAAACACAATGTTTCAGATATTCGGACGGATTCTCAGCACCCTTTAAAGTGTGCCGGAATCCGTCTTTTCATTTTGATCGGGCACATCTTGATCGAGCACATCGTCGATTCCGATGGAAAGGCACACGGTCTTTCCGCAAAACACAGCGCATTTTCCCATGAGGTGGGCCGGTTTCAGACGATGGAACGCGATGGTACAGCCAGCCCGCACCGCGTCTTCGTCGGCTTCTCCCGTGTCGCCGTTCAATCCGCTGGGGATGTCCAGAGCGTAAACCGCCGCCTTTGAACCGTTGATCATTCTGACGATCCTTCTGGCGGGTTGCCTCAGCGCGCCGTGGAATCCCGTTCCGTAAACCGCATCGACGATGAGATCCGCGCCCTCTGCGGCGGCGTCAAGCCGTCCGGCGTTCTCCCCTGTCAAATCGGTCGCTGGAATTCCCATCGCATCGCAAATTTTCTTATTTTTGACCGCATCCGCCGTTTTGGGTTCCCCTTCCGCGAGGAACAGCCTGACGGACGCCCCTTTTTCCACAAGCTTTCTGGAGACAACAAAGCCATCCCCGCCGTTGTTGCCCTTTCCGCAAAAGATAAAAACGGTTTTCCCCGCTACGGGATGTTCCGACGCAATGTACTCCGCCGCGCCTGTCCCCGCGTTTTCCATCATCTGATAATAGGAAAGCCCCGCCTCGTCGGCCCTGCGCTCGATCTCCTTCATCTGAGACGAAGTGACCGCAGCCCTCTCGTTGGTTTCCCTTCCGGAGATGCTTCTCTCTTCCATATCCGTATCCCTCCTTTGGTCCGGTTTTTGTTTAATTGTATCACACGGGCTCTGCCAGTAACAACGCCTGCCGAAGTTTTATGCCTGCACAAAATTTTCGATTTAGAACGCCATGTTGACGGATTCTTGAATTTGATGCTGTTATAGCGCTATGCCCCCGAATAAATTCATCAAAACAAATAATTTGCTGAAATGGCCGTCCTAAATCGAAAAAAATGAACAGCTTTTAACAGTCTCTAACAGTAACAGTTTTCTTATGCTATCATCTGCATTTTTTTATTGCGGCGGGCAAGATTTCATGATATATTGAATATTATACGTTAATAATTTAACATAAAGTTCGTTGTTCTGACGCCCGAAGGTTCGCCCTGAGGGGAAAGGCACAAAATAGAGAGAAAACCTGTATACCTGTATCGCTACATGGCTGTTTCTGCTATTTCCGCGCCTTTAAAAGGCGTTTTTTTATGCCGTCAGGCGCCGAAGCCCTTGCCGTCAGGCACCGGAGCCCGCTGCCCGGCGGCGCCGGAAGAAAGGAATATCTTATGGAATCGAGAGTCGCTTTGATGGGAATCATCGTCGAGGACCGTGACTCCGCGGAAAATCTGAATCACCTGCTCCATCAATACGGAGAATACATCATCGGACGCATGGGGCTGCCCTATCCAAAGCGGGGCATTTCCATCATCAGCGTCTGTGTGGACGCTCCAGCCGACGTGATCAGCACCCTCGCCGGAAAGCTGGGAATGCTCCCCGGAGTAAATATCAAAACCGTTTACGCCAAGACCTCAACCGAAAGCAAAGAAGCCGAAGAAGAAAAATAAACGGGGAGAATGAACCATGAAAGATTTGATCGATAAACTGGAGCGGGAGCATGTGCTGTCAAAGGAGGAATTCGTTTCTCTGATCGACGGCCGCACCCCAGAGCTTGCGGAGTATTTATTCGAAAAAGCCCGCAGGATACGGCAGGAGCACTACGGAAACGACGTTTATCTGAGAGGGTTGATCGAGTTTACCAACTACTGCAGGAACGACTGCCTGTATTGCGGCATCCGAAGGAGCAACAGCAAAGCGTCCAGATACCGGCTGACGAAGGAGGAGATCCTGTCCTGCTGCGAGGAAGGTTACGGGCTTGGTTTTCGTACCTTTGTCCTCCAGGGAGGCGAGGACGGATATTACAGCGATGAAATGCTCGCCGATATCATCCGGGATATCAAAGCCCGTTATCCCGATTGCGCCGTGACGCTCTCCATCGGGGAGCGCTCTCGCGAAAGTTACAGGGCCTTTTATGACGCAGGCGCCGACCGTTACCTGCTCCGGCACGAAACGGCCGATCCCGGCCATTACGCAAAGCTTCACCCGCCTGAGCTGAGCCTCGGCCGCCGCAAGCAATGCCTTTGGGACCTGAAAAAAATCGGTTATCAGGTCGGCACGGGCTTCATGGTCGGATCGCCTTACCAGNNGCCGACCCGGTTCATTACAGCAGCCTCCATCCCCCTTCCCTTACATTGGAAACGCGGAAGAAATGCCTGATGGATTTGAAGGAAATCGGATATGAAGTGGGGAGCGGATTTATGGTAGGCTCTCCCGGGCAGACCTCGGAACAGCTCGCGGCCGATCTGCTCTTCCTGCATGAACTTCAGCCCCAAATGATCGGGATCGGCCCTTTTATCCCCCATCACGACACGCCTTTTGCCGCAGAGCCAGGCGGTACCGCCGAGCTGACCCTGTTTCTGCTGGGCCTCATCCGGCTCATGCTGCCGCAAGTACTGCTTCCGGCGACCACAGCCCTTGGAACCATCGATCCCATGGGCAGGGAAAAGGGGATCCTGGCCGGAGCCAATGTGGTGATGCCGAACCTGTCTCCGCGGGAAGTCAGGAAGAAATATTTGCTCTACGATAACAAGATCTGCACCGGCGATGAAGCGGCCGAATGCCGCCATTGCATCGACGAAAGGATCAGCAGCATCGGATATAATGTCGTCGTGGACCGGGGCGACTCGAAATTGACGAAACCGGGCGGCAGTACGGATCGAAAACGGGAAAGTATGAATCAGGAGGAAAGAAGAGATGTATGATGTAAAATCACCCAGGGCGGAAGAATTCATAGACGATAGAGAGATAAAAGAAACGCTGGCCTACGCCGAAGCCAACAGCATCAACGCGAAGTTGATCGATGAGATCCTCGAAAAAGCGCGTCAGAGAAAGGGCCTGTCCCACCGGGAAGCCGCCGTTTTGCTCGACTGCGGGCTGGAGGACAAAAACCGGGAAATCTACGCACTCGCCGAACAGATGAAGAAGGATATCTACGGAAACCGCATCGTCATGTTCGCGCCCCTCTATCT
>DLFX01000016.1:8278-16226 GCA_002482405.1 Firmicutes bacterium UBA7709
ATATGAAGAACAAGCATATCGCACGGAAAAAGCTCAGCCAGGAGGATATCAGGCGGGAAGTGACCGCTCTTCAGGATATGGGGCATAAGCGCCTTGCAATCGAGGCGGGGGAGGACCCGGTAAACAATCCCATCGAATATATTCTGGAATGTATCGAGACCATCTACAGCATCCAGCACAAAAATGGCGCCATCCGCAGGGTCAATTTGAACATCGCCGCCACTACCGTCGACAATTACAGAAAGCTGAGAGACGCCGGCATCGGGACATACATCCTCTTTCAGGAGACGTATAATAAGGAAAGCTATGAAAAGCTGCATCCGTCAGGCCCGAAGCACAATTACGCCTGGCACACGGAAGCCATGGACCGGGCCATGGAAGGCGGCATCGACGACGTCGGCCTCGGCGTCCTTTTCGGTCTGGAGCTTTACCGCTATGACTTCGTCGGAATTCTGATGCACGCGGAGCATCTGGAAGCCGCCAAAGGCGTAGGTCCCCACACCATCAGCGTTCCGCGGATCCGCCACGCGGACGATATCGATCCCTCGGCCTTTGACAACGGAATCGACGACGATACCTTTGCCAAAATCGTCGCCTGTATCCGCATTGCGGTTCCCTACACGGGAATGATCGTCTCAACCAGAGAAAGTCAGGCCTGCCGGGAGCGGGTGCTGCATCTTGGCATATCCCAGATCAGCGGCGCTTCCAGAACCAGCGTGGGAGGCTATGTGGAACCGGAGCCGGAGGACGAAAATTCAGAGCAGTTCGACGTGCAGGACAGCCGGACCCTGGACGAAGTCGTTCAATGGCTCATGAAGCTCGGATACATCCCCAGCTTCTGCACCGCCTGCTACCGAGAGGGGCGCACGGGAGACCGTTTCATGGCCCTGAGCAAAAACGGAGAAATCCAAAACTGCTGTCATCCCAACGCCCTGATGACGCTGAAGGAATACTTGGAGGACTACGCCTCCCCGGAGACAAAACGGCTGGGAGATGAACTGATCGCAAAGGAAATCGGCAACGTCCCCCGGGAAAAGGTCCGCAGCATTGTGATTCGCTACCTTGACGAGATCGGAGAAGGCCGCCGGGACTTCCGCCTCTGATTTTGCTAATCTTAATGACGCAGGCCTTTCAAACAGAATCTTTTGAGGAATTTTATATGCTTTCAAATTTCACGACTAAGGCTTTTGATAAATGGTCTTAAATGAAAATGTGCTTTTTCACATTTTCAGTCAAAAGCCAGAAGTAAAATTTATAAAAGCATAAATTCCGAAAACCAATTCTGCTTGAAAGGCCCGCGTCATTTTTTGCTGTCACCTTATGTCGATATCTGTGTTACTTTGTTGAACGAACACCCTTCCCTTTCTGTTTCTATTTGGTATAATCTTTTTTGGTATTGTATGTAGAAAGGACGGGAAAACATACGAATTACGTAGCGAGGAAAAAAGACCATGGATGTCTATTTACAACATGGCGATGACCAATTTTATAATATCTTCTTTAAAAATAATGTTTCAATAATGCTCATCATCGATTACGAAACGTTAAAGATCGTAGATGCCAACTACGCAGCATGCACTTTTTACAAGTATAGCTATCAGCAAATTCTGGAGTTAAAGCTAACGGATCTCTGCAACATAAAGTCCGACCAGATTTATACTCAACTCAACCTTGCGGCTTCCCATGTAAAAAACAGTTTCGCCTTTAAGCATCGAATTTCTACAGGAGAAATAAAAAGCGTCAGAGTCAACTCAGGATTAATTGCATTAAACGGCAAGAAATACATACACTCGATTATCTTCGATATAACTGAAAGCGAAGAAATTTCCAAACCCCTCACGCAGATGCAGGTGATCCTTGACAACCTGCCTTTTGTGGCTTGGTTCAAAGACCTTCAGGGCCGCTATATGGCCGTGAACAAGTCTTTTGAGGACCAGTACGGCTGCCTGAAGGAGAACGTTATCGGGAAGTATGATTTTGAGATATTCTCCAAAGCCCAGGCGGACACCTTTCTGTTCGGCGACGTCGACATTATAACCAACAAAAAAAAGGTGCGCTTTGAGGAGAAAAATGAAAACGGCAGGTGGAACGAGGTCTTTAAGAGCCCGGTTTACAACGACTACGGAAATGTCATCGGTACTACGGGCATCTGCAGAGATATCACGGAGAAAAAACTGGCGGAAAAAATGCTCCACGACGCGGAGCGCAGGGAAATNNGGAGACCATCGAGATGAAGGACGATTTCATCACCATCATTACCCATGAATTCAAGACCCCCATCGCCATCATAAACGCGGCGGTCCAGACCATGGAAATCGTCTGCAAGGAAGATATCACCCCGAAGATAAGGAATTATCTATCCAAAATCAAGCAGAACTCTCTTCGCCAGCAGCGCCTGGTGGACAACCTTCTGGATATCACAAGGCTGAGGGCCGGTCGGATGAAGGTAAATTTCAACAATGTGGAAATCGTATCCCTGACGGAGAAAATCGTGGAATCGGTCAGGTCGTATTCCGATCAGAAATCCCTTCGGCTTACGTTTCACTCCACCTGCGATCAGGTGATGGTTTCGACGGATATTGAAAAATATGAGCGGATTATTTTGAACCTTCTTTCCAACGCAATTAAATTTACTCCGCCGAATAAAAGTATCAATGTCATTCTGTATAAGCAGGGCGCCAATCTGAAGATCGATATCCAGGACCGGGGCATCGGTATACCTGAGGATAAGAAGGTCATCATATTCGAACGGTTCGGCCAGGCGGACACCTCTTTTACGCGTCAGGCCGAGGGTACGGGGATCGGACTGTACCTGGTAAAGCTTCTGGTGGAAAGTCTGGGCGGAAAGATCCAGGTCGTCAGCCAGGAGGGCTACGGTTCCACCTTCTCCGTACTGTTCCCCATCCTTCAGGATGAATCGCTGGATTCTCACAAGATCAACGGAAATAAGATCGTTCAGGCTACGACCCTTGAGTTTTCGGATATCATATTATAAAAATCACCTCTTAATAATAACGAGTATAGCGAATATAATGAACCTTACATGGCCGGTTCCCGGGCGTCTGTTCGTTACGCCTCCGAACGGGCCATTAATTTTAGCCCTTTGAATTGTTTTCTGAATATTTTAAATTTCTTGCATTTTTTCATCGAGTTTTTTTCTTTTATTGACAGCAACTGGAAGAATGATGNNAATGATTATGATATATGGTGTCTAGGTTGTCGAACATCTCAATATGTTGTAGTTTTTTGCAATTTATACATAGCATCGGTTGACAAAGCAGCCAGGAGGTAAGATATCATGCTGAAACAGATCATAAAACGTGACCGTTCGATCGTACTGTTTAAAAAGGAAAAAATTGTATTGGCAATATTCAAAGCCGCAAAGGCAGTGGGTGGAAACGACTTTTCAACGTCTGAAAAGCTGGCTGAAGAAGCTGTGAANNTGGCGGAAGAGCGGTACCCCGACGGGATCGCCGACGTAGAAGGCATCCAGGATATCGTGGAAAAAGTTCTGATTGAAAACGGACACGCAAAGACAGCAAAGGCTTATATCCTGTACCGCGAAAAAAGGCGTTCCGCGCGGGAATCAAACGCGTTGATCGGAGCGACCATCAATATGTTTACCGACTATCTCAACGACGCGGACTGGCAGGTCAATGAGAACGCAAACACCCAAAAATCCATCAACGGCCTGAACAATTACGTGCGCGAGGCCTTTACCCAGAATTACTGGCTCCATGAAATCTACTCCGACGAGATCAGGGAAGCCCATGTCTCCGGGGATATCCATATACACGATCTGGGATTTTTCGGTCCTTACTGCGCCGGCTGGGATCTCAGGCAGCTCCTGATGAACGGCTTCGGCGGCGTCCCCGGCAAGGTGGAATCCCATGCCCCGAAACACTTGAGAACCTTCCTGGGCCAGATCGTCAACTCCACCTTCACAACTCAGGGGGAAACCGCGGGGGCTCAGGCCTGGTCCTCCATCGACACATATTGCGCGCCTTTTATCTACTATGATAATCTCGAGTATAAAGCGGTCAAACAGGCGATTCAGGAATTCATATTCAATCTGAATGTGCCGACCCGGGTCGGATTCCAATGCCCTTTCTCAAATCTGACCTTTGACCTGATTCCTCCCAGCACCCTGAGGAACGAATACGCCATCGTGGGCGGCCATCTCATGGATAAGACCTACGGGGAGTTCCAGAAAGAAATGGACCTTTTCAACANNGGAGACTCCAAGGGCAGGGTTTTCACCTTCCCGATCCCCACCATCAACGTGACCAAGGATTTTGACTGGGACAGCCCCGTAATCAACAAGATCATGGAACTCACCTGCAAATACGGCGTTCCGTATTTTTCAAATTACATCAATTCGGACCTTTCTCCGGAGGACGCTCTTTCCATGTGCTGCCGGCTCAGGCTGGACACATCCGAGCTCCGAAAGCGCGGAGGCGGACTGTTCGGCTCCAACCCGCTGACCGGCTCCATCGGCGTCGTTACGATAAATCTGCCGCGGCTGGCCTACATTTCAACCAGCGAGTCGGAATTCCGGACCAGGCTGTGGCAGCAGATGAATATCGCCCGAAACAGCCTGGAAATCAAGCGCAAGGTCATTGAAGAGCAGACCGCCCGCAGCCTCTATCCCTATTCGGCGAATTTTCTCTCCGGAATCAAGGCCCAGACCGGCTATTATTGGTACAATCACTTCAACACCATCGGACTCATCGGAATGAGCGAGGCCTGCCAGAACCTCCTGGGGCCGGAAAATGACCTGACGACAGCCGACGGGCAGGATTTTGCCATCAGGACCCTCACTTATATGAGAGACATCATCAAGGAAATCCAGGAGGAGACCGGACATTATTACAACCTGGAGGCGACGCCGGCGGAAGGAACAAGCTACCGGCTGGCCCAGAAGGATAAAAAGAAATACCCGTATATCATCACCGCCGGAAACAATCAGCCTTATTACACCAATTCATCCCAGCTTCCGGTGGGTTATACCGACGATATATTTGAAACGCTGGATCTGCAGGATGAACTCCAATCCCTTTACACGGGCGGCACGGTGCTGCACCTTTACCTGGGCGAGGAAATCAAGGACATCAACGCTGCAAAGCGCCTGATCCGCAAGACGTTCACCAACTACAAGCTGCCTTATATCTCGCTGACTCCGACCTTTTCCATCTGCAACAACCACGGCTATATTTCCGGAGAGCATTTTTCCTGTCCGGAATGCGGCGGCTCTACCGAGGTTTGGAGCCNNCGCGTCGTGGGTTACCTGCGTCCGGTGCAGAATTTCAACAAGGGCAAACAGGAGGAATATAATCAGCGCGTGAAATACGTAATGAAGGAGTAAATTCTCATGAATATTTCAGGCATCGTAAAGAGCTCCCTGATCGACTTTCCGGGACTGATTTCCTGCGTGCTGTTTGTACCGGGCTGCAATTTCGACTGTTTCTACTGTCACAACCGCTCCCTCATCGACGGCAGCCACATCATCCTGACGCCTCACTGCGTGATGGATTTTCTCCAGAGGCGGGCGGGACTTCTGGACGGTGTGGTTATTTCAGGAGGAGAGCCGACGCTCCAGAGCGATCTGATCCCGTTTATCGAAGCCCTGAAAGGCCTTGGATACCGGATCAAACTGGATACCAACGGTTCCCGACCGAAAATCGTTGGCAAGCTTCTTGAGCGCAAGTTATGCGACTATTTCGCAGTGGATTACAAGGCTCCCTCAGCCCGTTATTCGGAATTTTGCGGGGAGGGAAGCGACCCCGGCCGGGTGATCGAAACCATCCGGCTGCTTTCTGAAAACGATGTCCCCTTCGAGGTAAGGACCACCGTGATCCCCCAATTGGGCCACGAGGAACTCGTCATGATGGCGCGGGAAATCCCGAAGGTTCCCCGCTATGTCCTGAACCGTTACAAAATGCCCGAAAGATATCTACCGAAGGATGCGGAGCGGATCCGGGAAAGGCCTTATTCCCAGGAGGAAATACAGTCCCTGGCAGCCGGCATCGCCGCCTTGCAGCCAAATATCACTTTTTGAATACATTCAAACCTCATCTGGACGGAGACCTGAAACGGCCTCCTTTTTATTTTTTGAGGGTTTTACTGTCTCTTGAAAACAAAAAACTGTTTTTGGCGTTTGCGGGAAATAAAAAGAGGGTAAAAAGCCACAGGTTGTTACCAGTTCTTTACCAGGAGCCCCGAGAATTGGGAAAAAGGCAATCAGTCAACAGAATAAAAGCAATACAGCATATTCTAGGAAAGGGAGAAAATAGAAAACATGCAAACGAGAAGCTTATTGACAAAGATCCTTGTACTAATCGGAATACCTGTCGCAGTTACGTATTGCATCGCAGCGGTCATCTCATTGAATGCGGTACACTCGTCCGTATCGGAGCTGACTGCCAGCGAACTCGCAGCAAAATCTCAGGTTGCATCTTATGAGATCGGGGGTTATTTCCGCAATTATATGGCAATCGCCGGACAGATGCCTACCAACAGGCAGTTTGAAAATCTTGCCTCGGAAATTGCACCGGGAATTCCCATCACCGCGGCCGCAGAATTTCCGCAGGTCAAGGATACCCTGATCAAAATCCAACAGTCAGACTCAGAGCACATTTCAAGCGCGTGGGTTGCGGATATCGACTCCAGCCAAATGGTGCAATCTGACGGAAGCGTATCAGCCTCCGGCTGGAAGGTAGAGGAAAGCCCCTGGTACCAAAAACTTCTTAAAAAACAGGATGTAGTCATGACTGATCCTTATGTGGATACAGTATCCAGCGCGACTGTGGTAAGCGTAGTAGCCCCCGTATACCAGGAGGACAGTAAGGAAATCATCGGAGCAGCCGGCATCAATCTGTCCGTCTCCGGCTGGAAAACCCTGATGGAAAAGTACACCCTGGGGAAAACAGGCTTTTATATATTGGCAAGCGACGGCGGGAAAATCATTTACCACCCGGATGAGAAATTCCTGAACAAAAACATATCTGAAACGGACATGTCGGACAATATCAAGAAAGCGATGACGGAAAAAATAACAGGCGATATCAGCTACACCTCCGGCGGCCGGAAAAGCCATGGCTATGTGTCGTCGATAGGCGACACAGGATGGGTCGTGGCCACAGGATTGCCGAATCAGGAATTTAAAGGGCCCTACACCTCCGTGCAGATCACCATGGGGATCATTTTCAGCCTGGCCCTGCTGATCATCATCGCCGTGATCATTATCATCTCCAGAAAGATCGTAGGCCCTGTAAAGAAGCTTGTCGTCGCGGCGGACAAGCTGGCAGTGGGCGACGTCGACGTGGACTTGATTCTGGATCCGCAGGACAGAGTAAAGGACGAAGTGGGAGAATTGACCGTTGCCTTTGGAAAGATGGCGGAAAATATAAAACAGCAGTCAGAGACCGCAAGGAGGATCGCGGAAGGCGATCTGTCCCTGGATGCGCCGCCGCGCTCTGACAAGGACGTTCTGGGAATCAGCATGGCATCTGTGGTTGAAACCCTGCGCAGGCTTGTCGAAGAAGCGGAGATCCTGACGGAAGCCGCAGTGGAAGGCAGGCTGGATATCCGTGGTAACGCTGAGAAATNNGGCTTCAACAGCACTATCGAAGCCATCGTAACGCCTCTTGACACGGCACTTGGATATATCGAAAAGATCGCCAACGGAGAAGACCTGGAAATTCTTGAAAACAGCTATCAAGGCGATTACGCCCTGTTGATCGGCAATCTCACCCTGGTGAGAGATTCTTTTTACACCCTTTTGAACGAATCCGGAAGGCTCACGGAGGCGGCCGCTTCGGGAAACCTTTCCTATCGCGCAGACGTGAGCAGGCTCAAAGGAGGATATGCGCAGATCGTAGAAGGGATCAACCAGGCTTTGGATTCACTCATCGATCCTTTGATCGTAACGGCGGGATATATCGAGCAG
>DLFX01000016.1:16260-20812 GCA_002482405.1 Firmicutes bacterium UBA7709
TACTTCAATCACATCAAAAACAGCGTCAATTCCTGTATTGACGGCTTGGGGGCGCTGGTCGAAGGCAGCGACATATTGGAAGAAATGAGCAGGAACAACTATTCGAAAACGATGAACGGCAATTATGTCGGCATCTACGAAAAGATGAAGCACAGCATAAATGATGTGATAGCAGCCGTTACAGACACCATCGAAGTGGTAACGGACGTTGCAGACGGAGATTTATCGAAATTGGATGAGCTGAAAGCAATCGGAAAACGCGGAGAGAACGACGCCCTCGTACCGTCATTGATCAAGATGCTGGAAAATGTAAAAATGCTCGTGGAAGAGGCAGCTTCCATATCAAAAGCGGTAGAGGAAGGCCGCCTTGACGCCCGTGGAAATGCAGACAAGTTCAACGGCGAGTTCAGAAACGTTGTGAGCGGTATCAATCAGACCCTGGAAGCCGTCGAAAGGCCTGTCAGCGAAGCCCTTTCCGTATTGGAGGAGATGGCGGACGGAAACCTGCAGGCGACCATGGAAGGAGATTATCGGGGGGATCACGCGGCGATCAAAAACGCGCTGAACGGGACGATTGTCAATATAAGGAGTTACATATCAGAAATTTCAGATGTCCTCTCAAAGATTGCGGGCGGAAACCTGAACCTTGCCATCACAGCGGATTACAAGGGAGATTTTATAGAGATCAAAAATTCTCTGAACAATATTATCGAATCCCTGAACCATGTTATGGGAGATATCAGCCTGGCGGCAGATCAGGTGAATTCAGGCTCCAGGCAGTTATCCGACGGCAGTCAGGCCCTGGCCCAGGGCTCCACAGAGCAGGCAAACAACGTCGAAGAGCTGACGGCGTCCATCTCTGAGATAGCATCCCAGACCAGCCGCAACGCTGTCAATGCAAATCAGGCCAGCCAGCTTGCGGAAGCGGCAAGGGACAATGCGATCAAGGGAAACGACCAGATGAACGTGATGCTGGATTCCATGAAAGAGATCAGCGATTCCTCGGCAAATATCTCCAAAATCATCCGCGTGATCGACGACATAGCGTTTCAGACCAACATCCTCGCGCTCAACGCCGCGGTAGAGGCGGCCAGGGCCGGACAGCACGGCAAAGGATTTTCGGTAGTCGCTGAAGAAGTCCGAAATCTTGCGGCAAGAAGCGCCGCGGCAGCCAAAGAGAGCACCGAGCTCATTGAGAACTCCATAAATAAAGCTCAAGCCGGTACAAAAATTGCCAACGATACCGCTTCTGCCCTGGCGGAAATTGTAGACGGAATCGAAAAATCTGCAAATCTTGTTAAAAATATTGCCGACGCCTCCAGCGAGCAAGCCTCCGGCATCGCCCAGATCAACAAGGGCCTGGAACAGGTCTCCCAGGTTGTCCAGAACAACTCGGCAACTGCGGAGGAAAGCGCCGCCGCCAGTGAAGAGCTCTCCGGGCAGGCGGAGCTTCTCAGGGAAATGCTCGGAAAATTCCAGTTTTATACCGAAAAAGCTACGACCGGCAATCTTTATCTGGAAGACGTTCAGGATCGCCGCGGCGACTCGGCTCCCGTTTCCCCCGATTCATTAAGAATCGTGCTTGAAAGCGATGACTCCGGCAAGTATTAACGCCCTTCCCCGGATGTATCGGCTGACAGGGTCGGTGCATATATTAATTTGAGCTTATTGAATCAGCGGGGAGTCCGCTGATTCAATAAGCCAATCAAGTTATTGTTTGGAGGCGAGGAAAATTTTATGACCGAATCTTTTATGACGAATCAAATTTCGTTCCGTATCATGACGCTGACGGGGCAGGGGCGTATTACATTAATTCCGGATATTGCCATCATTCGGCTGGGCGTGGAACTGACCGGAGACGATCTGGCGCAGCTTCAGTCGCAAAACGCGATGCTGAGCCAGTCGGTCCTCGACACCCTTCGCCGGATGGGTGTCTCAGATATCAGAACCTATCAATATACAATAGATAGAAATTACGAATATGTCGACGGTACCCCCGTTGATCAGGGATTTACCGTCCGCAATATCCTGGAGATCAGGACCGGCGATATGGAATCGGTCGGCACAGTGATCGACGCAGCGGTCGGGGCCGGCGCCAACACGGTGGATTTGATTTCCCTGGAGACGTCCGATCCGGAATATTATTATCAGCAGGCTTTGAATCTGGCCGTTGCGAACGCCATTGAAAAAGCGAGATCCATTTCTGGGAATCTGGGAATCCGGATCGACCCGATCCCGGCCAGCATTACCGAAAACAGCGCCATGCCCAGGCCGGCTCTGCCATTCCAGCGGGAATTGGCCGCAACGCCCATCGTTCCGGGGGAAATCGCCGTCGAAGCGAACATAACGGCAGAATTTACTTATTGAGCGCGGAGTCCACTTATCAAGCGGACTCCGCCGCTTTTAGATTGACCGGAGGCCGCGCAGGCCGACCGGAGGCCCCACTATCATAGAAAAATCCGCTCTGTGGCGACGCTGTCGCTGAAGGCCCGGTCGTGTTCCACGAAGATCATGGTGGGCTTGTGGTTCACCAGCAGCTCTTCGATCTGCATCCTTGAGACGACATCGATGAAGTTGAGAGGTTCGTCCCAGATGTACAGATGGGCGCTCTGGCAGAGGCTTTTGGCGATCAGCACCTTTTTCTTCTGTCCTTCGCTGTACTCAGTCATATCTTTTTCAAACTGTACCCTTGAAAAATCGAGCTTTCGAAGGATAGCCCGGAATAAGCTTCCCTCCAGGCTTTCCCTCTGCTCGAAATCTTTTAAGCTTCCCTTTAAAAAGGAAGTGTCCTGAGGAACATAGGATGTGATCAGGCCGCTGCCCATGTAAAGCCTGCCTTCAAAACCGATTTCCTCTCCCGTCAGGAGCTTCAGTATGCTGGACTTGCCGGAGCCGTTCTTTCCGGCCAGCGCAATCCTGTCTCCGGCATGGATTGTAAAGTTCACCCTTTCTACGACCTTCCTTCCATCGTAGAGAATTGACAAATTTTCCGCCTCGATGAGCCTTTCGCTGTGATAACTCCGCGGTTTGATGGACAGACTGTCCGCCGCCTCTATATTTTTCAGCAGCCTGGACTTCTCTTCCATGGCGTGTTCCTGCCGCGCCTCCAACGCCTTGGACCGCTTCATCATCTTTGCAGCCTGATGCCCGATATACCCTTTATCCGGTTTCAAGCCCGACAGGAGGGTCCCATTTTTCGTCTTTTCCACCCTGTCGGACCAGTCCGACGTGCGCCTTGCCGCGGCAGCCATGGATTTGATCTCCTTCTTCAGCTTCTCATTCTCAGCCATCTCGAATTGGTCCTGCCGGTCTTTATTCTGCTGCCACGTGGAAAAGTTCCCCTTTTGGATCTCGATACCGCTCTTGTTGATGGAGAGGATATGATCGACGCACTGGTCCAAAAACATCCGGTCGTGGGAAACCAGGATGAATCCTCTCTTGGAGTTCAGATACCGGCCCACTTTTTCCCGAGCCTCCATGTCCAGGTGGTTGGTAGGTTCGTCGATGAGGAGGAAGTTGCTTTCTTTCAGAAACAAGGCTGCAAGGAGCACCTTCGTCTGCTCTCCGTTGCTCAGAGTCTCAAAGGGTCTGTAAAGCGCCTCTTCCTCCACCTCGAGCAGAGAAAGCTCCCGCTGCAGCTTCCAGAACTCCAGCCCGGGAACGGTTTCCTCGACGACTGCGAGGGTATCCCGGGTTTTATCGGCAATTTCATAGGGAAAATAATCGAAAGGGACGGAAGCCCGGATGGCGCCTCCGCATTCGTATTCGCCCATGAGCAGTTTCAGAAATGTGGTTTTCCCCCGTCCGTTCCTTCCGGTCAGGCCAAGCTTCCAATCCGTGTCGATCTGAAAGGAAACGTCCTCAAATATATTATCGTAGCTGGTATCATAGCGAAAAGTCAAATGGTTGATACTGATCAGCGACATAAATTCACCTCCTCGCGGCAAAGCCGCTTCGCCGAAAACCCGGCGGTTTTTCAATAAAAAGTTGGCGTCGTCGTCCGCACCCTATTCGGAACGGCATTTTCCATACAAGAAAAATGAGCCGCAGGAAAATTTATTCCCGCAACTCAAATAAATGATTCAAATGATACGGCCTAGCCAGCCTGGATTAGCCTGACCTGGTCTAATCTAACTTAGCTTAGCTGATCCGGCCCGGCCCGGACGCCGCTCTTTATGATGATGAGTTATTCAGATACGCAATTTTCCCGCTCTTTGCACAATGAAACGCCGCACCGCCCGAACTCCTGAGGAATCCATGATTTCCCCAGCTGTGCTTCTCGCCTTCCGTCGATTTTCCTGTATGCTTCGCGCCTTTCGTCGATTTTCATGTGCATATTAATTTTAAAAGCAAGTTATTTGCGCATCTTTTCAACTCCGATCTGTATTGTTTCGTTTATTGTACCACATTTTCGCGGTTGAGGGAAAGGAATTTGATCTCTGGCCCCTTGTTCAAAATATCAAGTAGGGAGTATCCTTATTGCTTCTCTTGTTCAAAATTCTCAGCATGGCGCACTTCTTTGCACAGATTTTCAAGTAGGGTGTATATTTTT
>DLFX01000038.1 GCA_002482405.1 Firmicutes bacterium UBA7709
TTGGCGACCCGGTCCGCCATCGCCTTCAATATGTCCGTTTCATTCGATAAATCCTTTGTAAAGTCCGTCCATCCTACTATTCCGCACATGAAAATCTCCTCCAGTTCCAGAATAGTATATGTTTAGACTCAAAAGGGTGTTCCGTTTATTCCACGCTGTTATTGAGCGCATCGATGATGCATTTTGCCACCGACTTTGCATATTTTTCCCTGAATTCGTCCGTCTTCATGTAGCTCCGGTCGCTGGGATTTGANNAAGATAGGCGCCTTCAATGATGACGGCCGGCATGTTGGTCCGCCTCAGCACGGCCAGCTCCGGACTCGCCTTGATGCCTCTGTCCGTCAGCCCGAGGTTTGAAACGAGAGTACGCTGCAGGTTCTCCGCCAGAGCCTTGGCGGATATCCCGTCTACCGCCGGATCGTCGTTACCGTGGTAATGGACCTCCGTACCGTTAGGAGTGGCTGTGCTGTAAGAGTTGTTATGGAGCGAAACGTAAAGGGACGCGTCCAATTGGTTTGCGGTGTCCTGCCTGTCATAGAGGGGAACCGTGATATCGCCGGTCCTGATCATATAATAGCTGGCGCCCGCGGCTTCCAGCATTTTCTGAACTCTTAAACCGATATCGAGGTTGACGTCTTTTTCGTTCAGAACCAAAACTCCGTTTTCATATCCCATGGAGCCGGGGTCCGTACCGCCGTGGCCCGGATCGATCACAACCAATTTTTGCCGCGCTTTCTCCGTTACCGCAGACAGGCCGTACTGGTCAAGGATCGCCTGATCTTCCTGACTGATCTCGCCGTCGGATTTGACTAGCTTACCCGGAAGCACAGGCTCGTTCATTTCGAAGGTCAAGGCAATCGTCCGCGGGTCCCCGGACCTGCTCACGGCCCCCGAAGCGAAAGTATTCAGATCCGCTACGATCCTGACGGTATTCTCCGCATATTGAGAATACCGGATATTTTTAAAATAGGGGTTGTCCTCCGCTGCGACCGCACCGGCCTCCATATCCAGCTTCGCATTTTTGATATCGAATACAAACCTGCTGGGGTTTGTCATTTTACTGCTCGTATAGTCGCTGATTTCCCGGTCTGCGCTGACAATGACCCTGTCGCCCTGATCAGAAAGCTCTATGCCGGTGATCACCGCCGGATCTTCTATCACCGGCGGATTATCGATTGCCGGCGGATTATCCGTCGTCTCTTTCGACGGAGAAACGATGCCTACGATCCTGTTCTTCGCATCCCATGACACCTCGCAGCCCAGGGCTTCTGAAACAAACCGGACCGGTATCATGGTTCGGTTTTTGATGATCCTGGCCGGAACATCCAGTATATTTTCCGTGCCGTTTATGTAAGCGCTTTTAGAACCGATTTTAAGCTTTACGGTCATATCATCCTTTACGAGGGTAACCTCTTTGGATTCCTGATTCCAGGTGACGGTTCCTCCCATCCCCTCAAATACCGCCCTTACGGGAGCCAATGTGCGTCCGTTTTCGATCACCGGAGGCGAATCCGTCGCGATCTCCGCACCGTCAAGGATGATCCTTATGGCGCTGGAACCTGCGAAGGACGCCGTGGCGCCCAACACCACCATGAGCAATGTGATAAACGTTAATCCGATTAATCTTTTCATTTTCTAAAGCCTTCCCCCCATGCTTGTACCCTATAACGTCTGAACAGTTTTTATCCATTCTATTATCTAATAAAATCATGCGGTATTTCAAGGGTATTGATTTTCCTTTGCTCCCAATTTTATACATCCACGCATATAATGAAAAAGTGAAAAACCCCATCATTAAACAGTTTCGAATAAAAAAGCGCAAATTTTGATATAAATAAATTTTTTTAAAGGAAGGTTATTGAAAATGGAACCATTATATGATTACCCTGGAGTTATGATAAGCCAGACGCCGCAGGACATCGCCCGGATCATGGCGGTGGTCAACAGGGATCTTTCCCGCTATTACGATCAGCTTCAGGGCTATGGAGTTCCCAGGACGATCACCCAGTGGCTGTTCATCAGCATCGTTACTTATGTTTTGAGAAACGCGTCGAATTACACGGGGTCCGTCGAGGAAAAAACGGCGCAGATTCTCAGAAGTCTGAAAAAAGACAACGTATTGCTATACAATACCCTGAGAGGATATGGCGTCCCTGCCGACCTCATCGACAATATGTTCACTGATACCATCCGGACTACGTTAAATAATATGGACGGACGTTCCCCGGATCCCGGTCCTTCGCCCGGCCCTAACCCCTCTCCCAGCCGGGGATGGAGCAGCTGGGAGGATCTTGGCGGGACCCTGACCTCGGCTCCCACGGTGGCTTCCTGGGATGAAAACCGCCTTGACGTCTTTGTCAGGGGCACAAACAACGCGCTCTGGCATAAATGGTGGGACGGCAGCAGGTGGAGCGGCTGGGAGGATCTTGGAGGCACTCTGACTTCAGCTCCCGCGGCGGTCTCCTGGGGACCCGACCGGATCGATGTCTTCGGGGTCGGAACGAATCAGGCCCTCTGGCACAAATGGTGGAACGGCAGCAGATGGAGCGACTGGGAGGATCTTGGAGGCACTCTGACCTCAGCTCCCGCGGCCGCTTCCTGGGACCAAAACCGCCTTGACGTCTTCGGCAGGGGCACAAACAATTCCCTCTGGCATAAATGGTGGGACGGCANNAGATGGAGCGACTGGGAGGATCTCGGCGGAGCCCTGACATCAGCCCCCGCAGCGACTTCCTGGGGATTCGGCCGAATCGACGTCTTCGGAAGAGGTACAAACAATTCTCTCTGGCACAAGTGGTGGGACGGCAGCAAGTGGAGCCAATGGGAAGACATTGGCGGCGGCCAGATCGCTTCCGGTCCGGCGGCGGCTACCACAGGAGCGAACCGTCTGGATGTCTTTGCCCGGGGTCAGCGAAGCCAGCTGCTATACCGGAACTGGAACGGAAGATGGAGCAACTGGGAGAGCCTGGGAGGCACCATCACCTCGGAACCCGCGGCGGTTTCCTGGGGCGACAGAAGGCTCGACGTCTTTGGAAGAGGCCAGGAT
>DLFX01000380.1:0-3343 GCA_002482405.1 Firmicutes bacterium UBA7709
CGGATATCATGATTCCCAAGGAGTATGTGGGGAGCATCATGGAGATCTGCCAGGAGCGCCGGGGCAAGATGCTTCATATGGAATATATCACTGAGACCCGTGTAACGCTGCATTACGAGATGCCGCTGAACGAAGTCATCTACGATTTCTTCGACGCGCTGAAATCAAAGACGAGAGGCTACGGGTCATTGGACTATGAATTTATCCGCTATGAAAAATCAAATCTGGTAAAGCTGGACATCCTCTTAAACCGGGAGCTTGTGGACGCCTTTTCCATGATCGTCCACGAATCCAAGGCCTACAGCAGAGGCCGCTTTGTCTGTGAAAAGCTGAAGGAGATCATTCCGCCCCATCAGTTTGAAGTGCCCATTCAGGCTTCTATCGGACAGAAGGTCATCGCAAGGGAGACGGTAAAGGCTTACCGCAAGGACGTGCTGGCAAAGTGCTACGGCGGAGATATCTCCCGCAAAAGAAAGCTCCTGGAAAAGCAGAAGGAAGGGAAAAAGCGGATGCGGCAGTTCGGCACGGTGGAAGTGCCTCAGGAAGCCTTTACGGCGGTGCTGAAATATGATGATAATAAATGAGCGGTGTTGAAGCATGACGGCAGCAAATAAAACGGATCTCCCGGATATACGGGAGGGAAACCCCGGCGGAAGGGCGCTGGGGTTGTATTTTCATATCCCGTTTTGCGTCAGGAAATGCGATTACTGCGATTTCCTGTCCTTCGGAGGGATCTCGGAAGAGGATCAGAGGTCCTATTTCCGCGCGCTGATCCGCGAAATTGAATATTGGGCCAGGGTTTACAATAATAAATATTATGTCGATACCGTCTTTATCGGCGGAGGCACTCCTTCCCTGGTTGGGGAGAGCCTCGTCAGCGGTCTGATGGCCGCGATCCGCGACAATTTCAACGTCCGTAGGGATGCCGAAATCTCCATTGAGTCCAATCCCAAAACTCTCACGGAAAATAAATTGAACGCCTATCTGGAGGCGGGGATCAACCGCCTCAGCATCGGCGCCCAGTCCCTTGAAGACGAGCTTCTTGGGAGGATGGGGAGGATCCACACGGCGGAGGATTTTCTCACCAATTATACCCTGGCACGGGAATGCGGTTTCCGGAATATCAACATCGATCTGATGTTTTCGATCCCGGGTCAAACCATGGGGACGTGGATGGAGACTCTGGGGACGGCCATCGGGCTCGCGCCGGAGCATATCTCCTTTTACAGCCTCCAGATCGAAGAGGGAACACCGTTTTTCACCATGTTTCAGGACGGAATCATGAAGGAAACCGACGATGAATTGGATCGGAGGATGTATCACGATGCCGTGGATGCACTTTGGGCCGGCGGATACGGGCATTACGAGGTTTCCAACGCCGCAAGGCCGGGGTGCGAATGCAGGCACAATCTGAAATACTGGTCTATGGACGATTATCTGGGCCTGGGCCTGGGAGCCCATTCCTTTATAGAGGGGACGAGATTCAGCAATACCGCGGTTTTTAAGGAATATATCCAAGCCGGAGGCGAAGCTATCGACCGTCGGCCGCACCTGGACACAGCGAGTCCTTTCGTCTGCTGGAGCCACAAAAATACAGAGCAGGACACCATAGCGGAATTCCTGTTTACCGGACTGCGGAAGATCAAAGGCGTGGATTTAAAAGAATTTGAAAAGAGGTTCGGACAATCCATAGAGGCTGTTTATTCGGCCAACTGGAGCCGGATTCAAAGATATCTTGCGGAAGGGTTTCTGATTCGCTCCGGCGATAACCTTCGGCTTTCAGAGAAGGGGATCGACATATCAAATGCCGTATTGGCTGAATTCGTATGAAAGCGGCTTGAAATCGGCGTCGGTTCAGCCGCTGTGCCCGGGATTCAGGTTGCCTGCCGCCCGGTTCAGTATCATAATGCTTTCCGATTTGACCGTAGCGTTGGCATAGATTCCTCTTTCCGCGTATTCCATGGCCTTTTGGGAAAGCCGTGCTGCTTCCTGATAATCCTCCGATTGGAGATACCGCTTTGCAAGCTTGAGGCAAGCCTGGGAAAAGATCGCGGAAAATTCATCGTGAAGCGCTTCCGGGTAATTCCCTTCCATTTTCAGCAGCTCGCCGTAGCTTCCTTGTGCCAGAAGGCTTTTCGCGTTGGCAAGGGTGAGGATCGCATCCTCCTTCTGGTCCGGGATGAGCTGAAACAAAGGCACGTCAAGAACGCGGGAAAGATACTCAAGGGTTTTGATGGATGGCGTCGCCGTGCCGCTCTCGATCTGGCTGAGCATATTGCGCGTGATAAAATTTCCCACCACTTCGCTCTGGGTCAGCTTCTTTGCGATNNCTTAATTTTTTTTCCAAGCTCTGAAGAATTCATCGGATTCTCCTTTGTTTATGTAAATTTAATTTACTTAGATTCTATCAAATTAAAGGATTAAAATCAACAATAATTAATTCTATTATTGACAATATCGCGTCAAATGCTATAATTTAGGTAAATAATATTTACTTGCAAAGGGGGGAGTTATATGACGCAATGGTGGAACGGCTTGGATATGGTGATGAAAATTCTTTACTGCATCGCAGTGCCGGCGACTCTGATCCTGGTTATTCAGACTATCCTTTCGCTGCTGGGGGGCTTTGAAGGCGGCGCGNNTGACTTCGGCGATGGGTCCGGGATTGATTTTCATGGGGGTTCCGATATAGGTGAAATCGCAGACGCGGATGTGGGCGGAAGCCATCATTTCAGCGACGGGGGAAATCCCGCCGACTTTTCGATCATGAGCATGATCACCCTTCAGGGGGTTATGACTTTCCTCACCGTCATGGGCTGGAGCTCTATCGTGGCGATTGCCGCAGGTACGCCGCCCTTTCTGAGCATTCTGGTCGGACTTGCGTTGGGCTTTGTCGCGATGTATGCCGCCGCCAGACTGATGCACGCTTCCAAGCGGCTTACGGAAAGCGGCACCCTGGACCTGAGAAATGCCATTGGGGAAACCGGCAGGGTGTATATCCCGATTCCGGCAGACGGCATGGGCATGGGTAAGATTACGATGCAGCTTCAGGGCCGGTACATCGAATGCTCCGCCATGGAATTCGACAAGGAGATGTTCCCCNNGAGATGGTCAGAGTGACAGACGTCAGAAACGATGTGTTAATCGTGGAAAAAGATCAATAAATTAAAGCAGTGAAAGAGAAGAAATCAGGAGGAATAAGAGTATGGGGATTCAAGTATTAGTTGCGGTCTGTATCATCGCGGTGGTTCTGCTGATGACGATCATTTTAATCCTTTCCCGTTACAGAAAGTGCCCGTCCGACAAGGTCATGGTCATCTACGGAAAGGTGGGGGCGGATAAA
>DLFX01000380.1:3362-3523 GCA_002482405.1 Firmicutes bacterium UBA7709
ATCATCATTCCGGTGCTCCAGTCATATCAGTATATGGATCTGACGCCGATTTCCATCAGCGTGGATTTGAAGCAGGCGCTCTCCAAACAGAATATCCGTATCGACGTGCCTTCCCGGTTCACTGTGGGAATTTCCACGGAGCCGGCGGTGATGCAGAACGC
>DLFX01000273.1 GCA_002482405.1 Firmicutes bacterium UBA7709
AGCGCGCGCGATATTTCCGATTAGAGACGCGGATTTGTCAATGCCGGCAGCGATGCCGTTTAACGCATCCGCTGTGGAGTTGGCAAGCTTTGTTCCGGTTCCGACCTTACTGATGGAACCTTCGATCAGAGTTGTGGTTTCCTTTGCCGCTTCCGCACTGCGGGCGGCAAGGCTTCTCACTTCTTCCGCAACGACCGCAAAGCCCTTCCCGTGCTGTCCGGCCCTGGCGGCTTCAACCGCCGCGTTTAGAGCCAGAATATTCGTCTGGAACGCGATATCGTCGATNNTCGATCACCTTGATGATCTTTGAAATATTCGTGGAGGATTCGTTGATCTCTTCCATGGAGGACAGCATGTCCTTCATCTGCTCGTTTCCTTTTTCACCGTTTTGCTTTGCGCCGACCGAAAGCTCGTTTGCCTGGTTTGCATGAGCCGCGTTCTGCTTCGTCTGATTTGAAATTTCCGTAATGGAAGCGGTGAGCTCCTGAAGCGTGCTCGCCTGCTCGGTGGAACCCTGCGAAAGGGTCTGGCTTCCGTCGGATACCTGCCTTGCTCCCACCGCAACCTGCTCGGCCGCCTCATTGATCTCTCCCAGGGTGTCCGACAGGGAGAAGCTGATGCTGTTGAGGGATTCCTTGATCGCGACGAAATCTCCTCTGTATTCGGCGGTAATGTGCTGGTCGAGGTTTCCTTCTCCGATTTCCGACAGCACTCTGGAAATCTCATCTATGTAACTCCGCAGGTTTTCAATGGTTTCATTTAACGCATCCTTGATTTCCGCGTGATCGCCGCTGTAATCTCCTTCCACCTGTATGTGCAGATTGCCTTTGGCCACCTCTTTTAATACGGCGGAAGCTTCGCGTACCGGCGCTATGACCGCGTCAAGGGTATAGTTGATGCCCTGGATCAGCTTCGCATACTCGCCCTTGAATTTGTCCGCGTCTCCTCTGGTGGAAAGCTGTCCTTCCACCGCGGCCTCCGACAGCATCACAGTCTCCTGCACCAACGCCTCCATCGTCTGCATCATCGTAATAAAGGAAGGCACCAATCTGTCGTTTTCACCCTGCTTTCCGGTCTCCATGAGCCAGCCGAGGCTGGAGAGATCGCCTACTGAAACGCTCTCCACATTGTCTATCAGGAGATTGATCACGCTGACGACCTCATTGACCGCCGACGCGATCTCCTCGTAGATTCCCTGATACTCGCCCTCGACCTTCCGGGTATAGTCGTTTTCCTTCGCCATGAACCCAAGGACCTCGCCGGCCTCCACAAGACCCGAGAGACCGTCGATGCAGGAATTGATGCTGCTCTTTATAGCGTTAAAATCGCCGTTATAGCTGTCTGTGATTTTCTCTGGTATCTCACCCCGCCCGATCCTGTTAAGATAGGACGCCGCCATTCTGAGGGGTTCTACGATGGCCTCCAGCGTAGAGTTAACGCCTTCCACCACCTTGGCAAAATCTCCGCTATGCCTTCCGGCGTCAGCCCTGGCGTCAAGATGGCCTTCGATGGCCGCCAGGGACAGGGAGTTCATGTCTTCAACGAGGAGGTTGACCGCCCTTATGCAGGTGTTGATATTGCCTTTGATCGTATCGAAATCACCGTAATATTCATCCGTAATCTGCGGCGGAATATCTCCCCTGCTGATTCTTTCCATGTAACCGGCTGCGATCTGAAGGGGTCCGACCACCGCGTCCATAACGGAATTTACGCCGGTGATGATATTCTTATAAGCGCCGGGGAACTCATCGGCATTTCCCCGCAGGGAAAGGTTTCCTTCCATCGCCGCTTCTGTCAGCGTTTCTGTTTCGTCCGACAGCTTTTCCAACTCCTGCTTGACGTTCAACAGGCTCACGGAAAGGATATCCTTGTCCGATTTCGGCGCAATTTCGACGTGCAGATCGCCGGCCGCGATCATTTCCGCGGCGTTTGCCTGCTCTCTGATATTGTCGACCATCATCTGGAACGACTGTGCCAGCTGGCCGATCTCGTCGTCCGAGCCCCTGTCCACATTTACGTTCACATCGCCGGCGGCAAGGCTGTCGGAGGCCAGAACGATATTTTTCAAGGGCTTTATAATGATCCTCTTGATCAGAAGCCTGGAAATGATGCTCATGACGATAAGGCCGATGATTCCGGTGATAATCAGGTAATACATCATCTGATTTGCCCGTTTCATGACCGCGTCGGCATCCATATCGACCCCGATCATCGCAACTGTCTTTCCATTGGAATCAATAACGGGTACAAACATCGACATCAGGTAACCGAACTCCTGATCCTGGGACATTCCGTCGTTATAGATTTCGCCGCTGTCAAACGCAACTTCAAAAGCGTCGCTTGCCTTCGTACCGTCGAAAAATTCACCGTAATCGACAACAGAGTTGAACTCATAAATGTCGTCGGAGTTGTCCGCCNNGCCGGAGTCTGGCCTTCGACAATATAGCGGATTTGCTTTTTTTCCGGTATGGGCACTACCACATAAAGATAATCTACGCCCGCCTGGGCCTTCATATCTGACAGCTGCTTTTTCGCCTCAGGATAATATGAAGTCGCCGAGGTGGAATCTACCAGCTGCTTCATCTGGTCGCCATCTATGACCTCTGCCGTCATTTTTCCCACAAGCTCAGACTGCTCGGTTATAAGTGCAATCACTTCATTCCGATGCTCAACTATACTAAATGAACAAATAATAACAGCGATGATCAAAACCATCGCTATCACAATCAGGGTTATTTGTCTGCTGATCGACTTCTTGTGTGCTTTCCCATTCGTATTATTCATACTGTCTCCTCCACATTGAATAAGCGCTTTTCATCCGCGCTTACGAGTCTTGAAATGTTAAATTATGCCTTTTATAATTTTATCGACGATAAATGTTAAATCTTTAGGTTTTCCTCACCATATAGCAGTTGGTGAATTTAAACTTATCCGAGTGGGTTTCCCCGATCATTTCAAAACCAAGGCTGCTGTAAAACCTTATATCCTCCTCCGTATTGGTAAAAAGCATAAGAGGCAGCTCCCGCTCATCTGCATAGCCGCAGATCCGGTTCATGAGCCTTCGTCCTCTTCCCTGCCCCTGCAGTTCTGTCCGCACTCCCACGAAGTCTATGTAAAGGTGCGGGTGGGGAATATCGAGAGTTTTCTCCATAGCATCAAGCTCTTCAAACAGCTGGAGACGCTTCTGACGATCCTCCTGAGTCAGCTGTTTCATCGCTTTTCCATACTTTCCGGAGTAGCTGCCGGCTCTCAGATGGCGGAAAAAGCTGTAGTGCATTTCTTCGGATTCCACGATGAGAACGGCTTCATTTATCGCTGGATCCAACGCGTAACCCTTGCCGAATCTCAGATCGTATGCGGCATAAAACCGGATCGNNTTTCCCTCAGGAAAGGCGGACTCCAGCTTCGGATAGTCGTGAAACGCGTCCAGGAATAGATCTGTGATGCGGTCGATATCTTTTCCTGTCAGTTCTGTGAGCTCCGTTATGTTGATTGCCATGATTGTTCTCCTTTTCTCCCCCTTTTTCAACTCCTCAGGATATTAAATCTACGATCCAGGCGCCGGGGATCTTGGGGATGATTCTTTCATTCAGATTCAGCCAGCCCGGGCACCGGTCGAGGATAATGCTGTCGCTGCTGATCACGTTTGGACAGTCATAAAGCGCTTGATCCACATTGCCTGTGATTTCTATGCCGGTCTCAAATTGCTCTGCCTCGGCGATCTCGGCAATTCGGGCCTTCAGCCTGCCGGAATTGGAAACCGGCGCGTCCAACCAGAACACCGCCCGTTTTATCGAAATTGTTCGAAGCTCGGAGAGGATCAGCCGTATTGCGGCATCGGTCTTATCAATGAGGCTATAGGTGCCGCGAAGCCCGGCAAGATCGCGATATGAGCTGTCCATACACGCAAAAACCGGAGATCCGGACTGGGCGACCTCCAGCGTTATGATCACATTGAACCCATCGATATTGACGGTCTCACCAGACAGTGTTTCCGGTCGTTTTTTCTTCTCTTTCCGCGCGGCAATATCTGTTTCCGATGAAACGACCCGTGTCATGGCGATCCGCTGACGCTCCGAAAGCAGATAATGATTGCCGACAAAGACCGAGGAGCCTTTGATGGAATAGCCCCGATTCAACAGAAAATACAGCTCTTCCGTGGAACGCTTCAGCGTATCCAAAGCGGAGCCTTTGAAATCATGTTCATCATCCGGCGAATAGCCGCGTCTCGTGGATTTAGTCATAATAATACCTGCAATCGATACCTTGCCTAGATTTGTATGGTCAGCAGATCCTCGCTTTTATCCTTCATAAAGTTACACGAATCGTAAACTCCCTGATTGTAAAATTCCGGCGCCAACTCCTCCAGGATAAAGTCCAAAAAAAGAGCCGCGGCCAGATCGCCCAGCTCTTCATCCCTTTCGTTCAGAAAATAGCGTTTTATTTCCGAGATCATATGCTCACGGGTTTCCTTCGTCAGTTTGATCCGGTCTGTTTTTTTCATACTATTATACCTCCCTGGCTCGCTGTCATACGCTATATCCCCGCGCATTTACCCGATAGCCCTTGCCCGTTAACCTTTCTTGAAAAAAATATGTTCAGCCTTTATTTTGTCGTTCAATTCCATTATCCCAAAGGAGAAGAANNGAATTCGTTTCTTCTCTTGTCGGTAGGCGAACCGGGATTGAACATCAGCACATTGTTTACATATTCGCAGTACGGCATGTGGCTGTGTCCGAAGATGATACAGTCGACATCGTCTTTTTCAAAGCATTTCATCGCCCTGTCCAGCGTCGTCCTCCCCGTCCTTCTGTGACCATGGGTGATTCCGATCCGATACCCGTTCAGCGTTACGATTTCCTTATCGCTGAGGATCGCCTGGAGCTTGTCGTCCCGGTCAATATTTCCGCAAACGGCGGCGACAGGAGCCAGCTCTGCCAATTCATCCAACACTTCCAGGCCCGTGATGTCCCCGGCATGGATGATGTAATCAACATCCCGGAAGGCCTGTATCACCTCCTTTGGCAATCCTTTCGCCCTCGTCGGTATATGGGTGTCTGATATCACGCCTACTTTCATTTAATTCTCCCTCTAAACCCCTATTATTTTCTCTATTATCAAATTATACCATAAAAGTGATCGTTTTTTCATATATATTTTCCCTCAATTGATTTCAACCCGGTATCGTCCACGATGATTTTTTTGATCTTTTTAAGCTCATCCTGGCTTAGAAACACTCTGTTTTCGTTTTTATCGTCTTCATATAATTTATAAAGGAAATCTTTCAGTCCTTCAGAATCGAGCAGGAGGAAATTTCCTCTGCTATCATACCGGAAAAAAATTGGCTGCGCACTAATGCACAGCCAATTTTTATTGTGTCCGCCGATATTTCATCTTCCTCACGACATTAACTGAATTATTTTGGCAGAGTTATCTTGGAACGTTTTCAATAAACCGCTGCAAAATCGCCGCCACCTGAGCGCGGCTTGCATTGCCCTGAGGATTCAGTGTGTTGTCGCCCATTCCGGAGATCAGTCCAAGATTCACACACCAGGTCATAGCCTCGGCGGAGTACCCCGAAATTCTCTCGTAATCGCTGAAATTTTGCACTCTCATTCCATCCTGAACAGCATCCATACCCCCATTCCGGGCGTAGCGGTAGAGCATGGCTGCAAGCTGTTCCCGGGTGATTGAACCGTTTGGATCAGAGCCGTCGGATACGCCGTTTTTCTTTGCCCATTCCGCGGCCTTGCTGTACCATGTTTCACCGCCGGCGGTATTCTGTCCGTCCAGGCGAGCGAGGACGGTCACCAGCATGGAGCGGGTCATATCCGCATTCGGGCTGAAAGCGGCAGAGCCGGTTCCGGAAAACAGCTCCCGGCCGGCGGCAAAGGTCACCGCTTCGAAAGCCCAGCTGCTCCTGGACACATCGGAAAATTCCTTACTATTATCCACTATTTTTACCGTCGCGGTTCCATTCACCGTAATGATCAGACCGTTTTCAGAGGTAATGGCATTCTTCAAAATTTCCTCTGTCCCGTCCCCGTGGACGAGGATCACCACGGTTCCCGCCGTTGCGTTCTTGATGGGTATTTCTACCTTAACCGCCGTATTTCCTGGCCCATTGATGGTGATAACGGGAGCGCTGCTCCGATCCTTAGCTGCGGAAACCTTAGGCATAGGCAGAGGCACAGCCCCTCCCTGCTTCTCTTCAACAGCCTTGGACGAGAGAGTTACCTCAGTAGTAACCGATCCGCCCTTCCGCGTCTCCACGAAGAGCTGGGAGCCGTTAAGATACTTTGTAACTTCTGTTACAGTGCCGGTGGTCAGATTGGTGGTGGTTGTGGTAATTGACCCGTCGCTGTTTTCAGTCGTTGTCGTAGTTATCGTATCTTGGACAGTACTGCCTGAGGAATGGGAGCGGTGAGTTGGTGTCGGGGTTGGCTCCGCCTGTGCATAATGGGGAAGAGCATCTTTGTCAAGCAGCGCGGAAGGCACAAAATCTCCGTCCGTCCCCGCCGCTTTGAATTCTTTCAGCTCCGCCAATATTTGTTTCGCGTATTCATAGGTCTCCTCAGAGAGCTTTATTGATATTTCAGTAGCCTTTTCCTCAGCCGTCTGCGGGCTTGTCTTGTAAATTTTCTGCATATACGTATCAACCGAAGCCTGCTGCTCTATCAGTGACTTTTGATATCTTTCCCAGAAATCCCGTACGCCGTCTCCCAGCCTGCTTCTTTCTGCAATGGTATCCGCGGCGCACTCCTTATACAGTTCGCGGAAAACCCAGTAAGCGGTATTCGCGTCAGGATCGGCACTGTTATAGGAATCTGCGTCAGGCTCGTAATATTTCTTTGACGTATCGGTTATCAGGCTTCCATAATAAGGGAGATATACGCCGAACTCTGCCGGCCCCATGCACAGCCATTCCACAGTCGCAAGGGCGTCAGGCATGCCGGGTCGGACTTCAAACACATGAGCCTCCAATGTGTTGTTATTGCCTATAGATATCCTGTTGTTTTTAGGATCGGCAACTTCATATGGAGAACCTTCGCCGCGGTACCCGAGAAGCCTCATGGCCTCATACAGCGAGTACTTCTGTCCGTCACGAGGCTCCAGGAAATAATCCATATACGCCGAGTCAGGCTGTGCGGAAGCGTCGTCGGCACCTTTCAAATAATAATGTCCCAGCAGAAGACGTCCGGCCTTATGATTTGATGGATTGCTGGCATAGGTATCTGCAATTTTTATTTTGTTGTCATCCCCTACCAGAAGCCCCAGAGATTTAGGCAGTGAGATCAGATTTGGCGAAGCGATCACGTTTGTATCGCCGATAACGGTATAAGCGTCGGCACCTCCAACGTTGCCGGTAATATTCGGAGAGAAGCCGATCTTATCGTCGGGACATTTTACCGCCACGTACTGATGTCCGGCGAGGGACTGGAAAAACCACACCTCGTTGGGATCGCTGATCATGATGCCGTCAGAGCCGGCCGCACCCACCGTGTCGTAGATGTTAGCCAGTATCTCACAGCCTTGTCTCGCTGTTTCAGCCTGCATCAGAACAATCGAGACGATGTCCGTTTCTGCCAGAGCGGTATCTTCCTGCGCGTCTGCATCCGATATTTCTTTTTTAGGCGAGTTAACCGATACAGAGGCGGATACAGCCACATTCTTTTCGTTCATGCCAACCTCCGCGTAAGCCTCATCCGTTTTATAAGGACCGTTGGCAGCGTCGGAATCCTTGCACATGATGTAGCGAAGCGTGTGAGCCGGATACGGCCAGGTGAAGTCGTTCTCGCCTGATATGTACATCTCCCCGGGTTTATGGTCCGCTGCGGGGTGAATCGCGAAAAGCTTTGCAAACGTCGCAGTCATATCTTCCGAACGCCCCCATATATACGAACCGTTTTCGGTGGTGTCCCGGCCCATATAAAATTGTGTGCATTTGCCTTCCGCACCTTCAAGGACTCCTGAATTGTTTTGTTCATCAGTAGCGTCGGTTGAAATACCCGGACCGCCGTTCGGTGCGGCTCCATACGCCGCGGGAAGCGCCATTGCGCTCACAGGCAGCGTCAAACCCAGAATTAAAACAATAGAAATAATTGATTTGAAAAGTCTACCACGCTTCAACATAATCTTTCCCCCTTTGATTTTAATAGAAACACTTTATAACGAGAGCTGCATAGTTACATATAAAATATCATAGATGAAGAAAAAGGAAAGTACCAGTTGATAAGTTTGTCCACGTTCCAGTATGCTAAAAAAATGTCATATTATGTCTTATGGCTGTCGATTGGAAGAGTGATTTGCAGCTAAAGGAGTTCTTCTCTCTAAAGAGGTCCTTTTTTGCTGTAAATTCAATTTACACCTTTTTTCAGCGGCATAAAAAAATACACCCCAATCTGGAGTGTATTTTTTATCAAACCGGCGACGTCCTACTTTCCCAGGCAGTTGCCCGCCAAGTATCATCAGCGCAAAAGAGCTTAACTACTGTGTTCGAGATGGGAACAGGT
>DLFX01000346.1:0-1740 GCA_002482405.1 Firmicutes bacterium UBA7709
GGATGGAAGACGAAGCTGCTTTCCGCGGCCTACAGAACCCCCCTGCAGTGGCTTGAGTTCATCGGAGGGGATATGATCATGACCATTCCCTACAAGAATCAGGCGGCCTTTAACGGTTCGGATTTTGAGATCAAGGCCCGTATGGACGACGAGGTGGACCCGTACTATATCAAGGAGCTGAGAAAGCATCCGGACTTCGTAAAGGCCTATGATGAAATGGATGTGAAGGAGTTTGATACCTACGGTCCGGTGAACAAGACCCTGGACCAGTTTGCAAACGGCTATGACGACCTGGTGAAGATCATCAGGAAGTTTATGATCAGNNTTCTAAAACGCCTGGTTTACTGCCGGAAATTCTTCCGCGTGGATTATCAGAAATAAGGAACATTTCCTCCCCGGATGTCGTCAAAGAGAACAAAAGCTAAATTACAAGCGACATTTTACGCGTTCAAGGGGGTTTTTAACAAAATGAAGAAAAAACTTTTTACAGCTTTGATGGCAGGCGTTTTGGTGGTCAGCCTGTCCACCGCCGCATTTGCAGGGTCGTCGATCAAGATTTTTTATAACGGCAGCGAGGTCCAGTCGAAAACCGCGCCCATCAACATAAACGGCAGCATCTTTGCGCCCGTCAGAGCTCTGGCGGAAGCCATGGGAGCAAAGGTGAACTGGGATGCGGCCAGCGGACAGGTGAACATCACCGGAAATGACCAGAGCAGCCAGATCTCAAATCTGGAGCGCGCACTGGCTCCCAAGAGCAGTTTGGAAGCGGCAAACGCGTGGGCGGAAGCGGTGCAGACGAGAAACGGCGCATGGGAATATGCTATTATGACGCCGGAACTGCGAAAGGCTTCCTATGATGATCTTTCATCCATGGGATGGATGGAGGGCGCGTCGAGTCCGTGGGTCAAAAGCTTTGCCGTGAAGGAGGCAGGAAAACCGGATGAAGGAGTCTTTCGGTATGCCGTGACCTTTACATGGACCGATTCCACCAACGCTATGTACGATTCGACCCAGTACATCACGGTAAAAAATACCGAAGGGGCCTGGCTGATCGACGCCATTGAAAAAATCGGCGTAAAAGGGGAGATCACGAATGTTTCTTTGGGAGACGACCAGAAGATCCGGAGCGTCTTTGTAAAAGGAAAGTCGGCGGAAGCCTCATTTGAAGAGGCTGACGTCATCATCGAAGCGGATACTAAAATTTATAAGGGCTACACCAATACCGAGCTGAAGCCGGAGGATTTAACGGTTGGAACCTCGGTGGAGGCCTATTTTAAGGACGGCCCGATGCTGGCGATCTATCCGCCTCGGGCAGGGGCCGCGGTGATCCGCGTCTTTTAGCCGCGCGTTGAAGGAGCCGCCTCCGGTTATGAGGCGGCTTTTTTAAACTCTCTATCGCCTTTTTTCCTTGCTTTCGCTTGATTTATTTCCGGAAAAAGTAATATACTATAACAATAGCGGCGGCATTTTACGCGAAGGACTCAAAATCAATACGTGACAAGGAAGAATCTGAATGGACAATAAAAACACATCGAATCAAAGCAAGAAAAGACGCGAGCAGTTATCTACCATTGTCGTGGTTGTGATCACTTCATTTTTGGCTCCGTTCATAGGAAGCGCCCTGAACCTGTCGGTACCGGCCATGGGGCGGGAGTTCAGCGTCAGCGCCGCCCTGGTGGGCTGGATCATCACCGGATATCTCATCGCGGCGGCGGTATTGTCGGTGCCTTTTGGACGGGT
>DLFX01000346.1:1745-5234 GCA_002482405.1 Firmicutes bacterium UBA7709
GATAGGGCTTCTGGGATTCACAATATGTTCCGGGGCCATCGTGTTTATCCATTCCCTGTTGGCGCTGATGGTGCTCCGGGTGCTTCAGGGCGTTGCCGCGGCAATGATTTTCAGCACCAATGTGGCGGTTCTGATCAGCGCGTTTCATCCGGATAAAAGAGGAAAGGTTCTGGGATATTCCACCGCATCCGTCTATATCGGCCTATCTGCCGGACCGGTCCTTGGCGGTATCATGAATCATTACCTTGGCTGGCGCTCCATATTTGTGCTGACCTTTATCATCAGCGCGGTCGCGCTTGTGCTTGCGGCAAGGAAACTCCCGGCGGTAAAGCCGGAACACAGCGGGCAGAGCATGGATTTTACCGGGAGCGTATTGTATATTCTCATGCTCACCCTCATCATGTTCGGGCTCTCCGCCATTGCCACCCTGTCATACGCAAAATACCTCATGATCACAGGGGCGGTTCTTTTCGCACTCTTTGTAATTCATGAGCGGAGGTCAAAGTCTCCCATCGTGGAGGTGGGGCTCTTTGCAAGCAACATAGGGTATTCCTTTTCCAACCTTGCGGCCCTTTTAAATTACGGAGCGACGTTTGCCCTGAGCTATCTTCTGTCGATCTATCTGCAGATGGTGAAGGGATATGATTCCCAGATATCCGGCCTGATCCTGATTTCGCAGCCTCTGCTCCAGGCTATACTGTCGCCTTACTGCGGCAGGCTTTCGGACAGGGTATCGCCCTTTAAGCTGGCATCCTTTGGAATGGGGCTTTGCACCCTCGGACTTTTTTCGTTTATCTTTATTTCTGAGCAGTATCCGTTTCCGCTCATCATCGTCAACCTGGTGGTGGTGGGGATCGGATTCGCGTTTTTCTCCTCTCCCAACACCAACGCCGTCATGGCCTGCGTTGAGGAGAAGGACTACGGCGTCGCATCCTCGATCCTGTCGACTATGCGGTCCATCGGAAACAGCGCCAGCATGGCTGTTGTGACCTTTATCGTCGCAACCCACATGGGAAATGTGACCCTTTCGGACGCGAGCCCGAAGCAGCTGATCGCGGCAATGCATACGGGATTTATCGTATTCACCTGTCTTTGCGCCGTAGGGGTGTTCATTTCGGCGAAAAGAAAGCATTCAAAACCCGGAGGAAATCAATAGAGGAAAGGAAAAATGAAATGAAAAGAAAAGTATCGTTTATGTTTGTTAACGGAAGCATCACGGAAGCCAGACGGATGGAAATGGATCTGGGCCAGGGCCTTATGATCGTGGTGGGCGTGGCGAATTATGAAATGGCGTGCGTGGAGGCAAAGAAGCTGGCGGAAGAAGGCGTCATCATGGTGGAGCTCTGCGGAGGCTTCGGCACCCTGGGACACGCAAAGGTCACCGAGGCGGTGAATGAGGTAGCCGCAGGAAAATGCCAGGTAGGCGTCGTCCGGTTTGACAATCATCCGGGATATGACAATCTTTCAGGGGACACGAAGTGGATGTAAACTGTAAAGGATAAAGATAGTAAATGTGGTGGAAAAATGCAGTACCTATCGGAAAAGGAATGGATATTTTTTGGATATCATTAATTTGATAATAAAAAGGGGATTGGAACAATGAAGCGAAAATGGTATCTGTTTTTATCGATTCTGCTCATTGCAGGTGCGCTTGCAGGCTGCGGCCAGCAGACGCCGGGGAGCGGGTCCGGAGGCGGAGAAGGTACGACTCAGGGAATCGGCCTTCACCTGGATCCAAGGGAGTATCCGAAGGTGGACGGCTCCACGGCTACGATTCCGCTGTCCGAGGCCTTCGGCGCGGCGGTGATGGGCCTGAGCATTGAAGAGGCCAGGGAGTACATCGTACATAATACGACCCACGACGCCTATGTGAACCTCATCAATAAGAAGGCGGACATCATCTTCGTAACCTCGCCTTCCGCCGATGAGCTTGCCGGCGCAAAGGTAAGCGGAGTGGAGCTCAAGGTCGTTCCCATCGTCAGCGAGGGATTTGTGTTCCTTACCAGCATCGAGAATCCGGTCAAGGGACTCTCCCTGCAGCAGATCAGGGATATTTACTCCGGAAAGATCACGAACTGGAAGGACGTGGGCGGCAAGGACAAGGAGATCATTGCGTACCAAAGACCGGAAAACTCCGGAAGTCAAACCGGAATGCTGAACCTCGTCATGGGCCCCGATGAGATCATGAAACCGCCTATGGAGAAGGTCGCCTCCGAGATGGGGCAGCTTGTCGACGCGGTGTCCGTCTACACCAACGACGCAGACGCTATTGGCTACTCGTACTACTATTACGTTACCGACATGTGGGAAAACGACAAGGTAAAACTGCTTGCGGTGGACGGCGTCTATCCGGACAAGAAGACCATCAGCNNGATGAACCCAAGGACAGCAACGCGGCGAAGCTCTTAAACTGGATATTGAGCGAGCAGGGTCAGCAGGTTGCTGAGGAGGCGGGCTATGTCAGGCTGGGGAATTAGGAGGCGTATCGCCGCGCTGATCGGCTGTCTTGCCGTTTTTTCCTTTGCCGGGTGCGGCAGCCAGGAGCTTGCCGACTCCGGGGTCCATGCGCCGGCGGCGATCAATTACGTCGTGAACAATCCTCTGAGCATTGAAGAGCACGGGGAGGGAGACGGCGGGAAGTTCGGTTATAAGTATGTTACGGTATCGGGGCTCGCGGACGGGAAAACAGAGCAAAAGATCAACGACAGGATCAAAGAAGTCTACGACGGACTTCGAATTCAGGATCTCCCGCCCTACCGCGGGATCAAGGCGGAGGTCTCCGAGGACGCGAAGATCAGCGGGGAACAGATCTATACCAACGTCATGGCAAATTTCAACAACATCCTGTCCATCGTATTTTATAAGTACACCACCTATGACAATCCGGGCATAAACTATACGGAGAAAGACCCGGAAGAGTGGAAGCAATTCGTGGAAGTCGCGGAGGAGGAGACCCTGAACTTCGATCTGAATACCGGGAAGGAGATTGCACTGGCGGACCTGTTCTGCGACGGCGTCGACTATATGAAGCCCATAAACGGGTATATGGCCCGGTTCCTTGCCGAAAACCATTCGGACGACGAGGGGGGATACAGGGGAGCCTATAACGGCGTCAAGCTGGTGGAACCCTTCAAGGGTCTTTCAAAGGATCAGAAATTCGCCGTTTCCTCCAACGGCATCATATTTGTTTTCGATTATCTCACGCCCCAGTTTCAGACGGACCTGACGGCCTCCGAGGTCGGGGTGAATTTCGGAAGGTTTGGGGATAACATCGCGGTGACTGAGCGGTTTTACGACGAAAAGAACAACCTTTTTACTTCCCGGGAACCCCTCGTAAAATCCCTGGTCTTTAAGGAAAACGACGACGACCTGGGCGGAACTGAAAACTATCAGGACGGACCGGTATACGTCTATCAGTCCTGGAGCTATTCCTCCGACCTGCCCAAGGAGATCAGGGACCGGCTGGAGAAAATGAAAAGAGTGGATCAG
>DLFX01000028.1 GCA_002482405.1 Firmicutes bacterium UBA7709
ATTTGGCGAAGCGCTCCGGGTGGTTCAGGACAATTTAAATCCGAAAAACTTTTACGCGTTCAATCCGGAATTTGACTGCAGGAAATAAAATCAGCGTGAAGATCACTTAGGTCATTATAAGCCCATTCAAACGCAGACAGCAGCATTGGTAATTACATACCTCTGCTGCTGTTNNCGTATTAGAATGGCCCGTAGTGGATGGCGTCGGCAATCACTACGAAGATACCGCCGGCGACCCACCAGACGACTGCCAGCGGCATGATCCACCGGATCCATTTTTGATACGGAATTCCGGCCAGAGCCAGCCCCGCCATGAAGTATCCGGAAAGCGGCGTGATTACATTGGTAAACCCGTCGGCAAACTGATAAGCAAGGACGGTGGTCTGCCTTGTTACCCCGACCAGATCCGCCAGCGGAGAGAGTACCGGCATCGTCAGAGAGGCCATTCCGCTTCCCGAGGGCACGATAAAGCTGATGATGATCTGCGCCACATAGATCCCTATCGACGTAATGGCGGAGGGCAGCCCCTGGATCGCATTGGCCATCCCCCAGATGATCGTGTCGATGACGTTGGCGTCTGTGAAAATCACCAGGATTCCTCTGGCAAGACCAACGACCAGCGCGCCGTATGCAAGCAGCGCACAGCCCTCCAGAAAATCCTCCGCCAGTTGATTCAATCCGCGCCGGCTGATGATTCCCACGACGATGGCCATTCCGAAGAACAGTCCGGATATCTCCTGGATATACCATCCGTATTTGAGAACTCCGAATATCAGGATCCCGAAGGTGCCGAGCACGACAAGGAGAATGACTTTATGCCGCGGCGTAAATACGGTATTGTCCAAATCGAGCTTGATGTCTCTTTTTCTGTCGATTTCATACATCAGACTCTTTTCAGGATGCTTTTGGATTTTCAGGCAGTATAAGATCAGGTATGTAACGGTTATGGCAACCATGCATACGAACACGATAAGCCTGAACCCCAGGCCGGAGAACAAAGGAAGCTGTGCGATACCCTGCGCTACGCCCACCGTGAAAGGGTTCAGAAACGCTCCGGTAAATCCGGAGCAGGTGGCTGCAACCGCGATCGCTACGCCCGTCATCGAGTCGTACCCCAGGGATACGCACAGGATGACAAGGGCCGGTATGAACGGAAGGCACTCCTCCGCCATTCCGTAAACGCCGCCGCCGAAGGCGAACAGCACAGACAGCAGCGGTATGATCAGGATGCCCTTGCTGGACGTTTTCCGGACGGCCGCGGCAATTCCGGCATCGATTGCCCCTGATTTCTGCACTACGAAGAACGAACCTCCCACGATAAAGATAAAAAATACGATTGCCGCAGCCTGTTCCAGACCCTTTGGAAACGCTTTTACTACTGAGAACAAGGTTGCAGGAGTTGCGTCCACCGCGTGGTATGTAGCAGCGTCTACGATCTGTCTGCCTTCGAAGTCGACTCTGTCATAAGTGCCGGCCGGGATAATATAGGTCAGAAGTCCGGCAACAATCGCAATACAGAATAAAAGTACAAAAGTATGGGGCATTTTCAGCTGAAACTTTTTCTTTTTTTCAGCGCCTAAGGCATTTTCTTCCATAGATTTACCTCCTTAAAACACTTGATAATAGCGATTCTGACTGAAAACCGGCCTCCTTTCCCTCTTATTTGGACTGTCCTTCTGTCACTTTCATCAATATGATCCGCAGAACCTTTCAATGATTCCACTGTAAATTTCTACGGCGTCAACTAATTGAGACACTTCGATACTCTCGTCCTTTGTATGGGACGCCGACAGCTTTCCGGGCCCGAATACCACCGCGGGAATATTTCCATAGTTTGAAATCAAAGCGGCGTCTGTCCAGCCTCTTTTTCTCGTGATTTCCGGCTCTCTTCCCGTTACTGCGCGGATGGATTCTTTAACGGACAATACAATGGGGTCCTGAGGATCTGTCACAAGGTACAGGTGATCCAACGTCAGCATATTATCCGGTATGCGGATAATCTCGGCCTCAAATTCAGGGTCCTCCGACCTCATGGTGTCAATGATATCCTGAAATTCTTTGATCACAGAGGCAACGGTCTCGCCGGGTATGTATCTCCGGTCTATTTTGATGCTGCACTCGTCGGCGACGGTGCTGGGCTGGCTTCCCCCTTGAATGACGCCGAAATTCATCACGGAAGGGCCCATATATTCATTGAAACGCAGCTTTAACTCGGGGTATAGCTCCCTTCTGATCCTTTCGATCAGAGCGGCGGCCTTTTCGATTGCATTGATTCCGAGCTGCGGCGTTCCACCGTGGGCGGCTTTTCCCTTGATGCGTATTTCCAGCCATTCCAAGCCTCTATGACCGATGGCGTACTCATAATCCGAGGGTTCCCCCACAACTGCGCCGTCCGCTTTCAATCCTGATTTTACAAGAAACTCCGTGCCTTCGCTTCTCTCTTCCTCGCCGATCACCCCCGTGAAAATGACGTCGCCGCGGAGTTTTTTCCCGGATCGCTTTAGTGCCAGAATCGTGATCAGCATGCTGGCGATAGGCCCCTTCATATCGGCGGCCCCGCGCCCGAAGATAACGCCGCCTTCCATTTCAGCCTGAAACGGATCAATGGACATATGATACGGCGGAACGGTATCCATATGACCGTTGAGGATCAGAGTTTTTCCCGTTCCGTCTCCCCGCAGAAATGCCGTGACATTGCTTCTTCCCCCTTCTACCAGGATCAATTCCGCTTCGATATCATGGTTCATGCAGAACCGGTAAATAAATTCCGCCACCTCTTTTTCACGGCCCGGAACGTCTTTATGGCTCGGGATACGGATCAGCGACCGGGTGAGCTGAATCAGCTCCTCCCTCGTATAAAATTCATGGATATCTCCCATTCCTATCACCTCTTTTTACCGCATGCTTCCTGTTTTAATAAACCTTGTATGCCAGGATAAAGCCTCCTCCAGAATATGCGGCGTATGTTTCGCGCTTTGGCCGCACGCTCTGGTGAAGTAATCCATTAACATTGGCCGATATTCAGGATGGGCGCAATTATTAATAATTTTCAACGCCCGTTCCTTAGGGCTCAGCCCTCTTAAATCAGCATATCCCTGCTCCGTTACTATGACCATAACGTCATGCTCCGTATGATCAACATGGGAAACCATAGGAACAATGGAAGAAACATCGCCTTTTAACGCGATTGATTCCGTGGAAAAAATCGATAGAAAAGCGTTTCGCGCAAAATCGCCGGAGCCTCCGATTCCGTTCATTATCTTTGACCCCGTCACATGTGAGGAGTTTACATTTCCATATATATCGACTTCGAGGGCGGTGTTCATGGAAATCACGCCCAATCTCCTGATAATCTCGGGGTTGTTGCTGATATCCTGCGGCCTTACAATAATTCTGTCCTTGTAGAAGTCGATTTCTCTTTCAAATTCACTCAATTTGCCGGGAGAAGGGCTTACTGCCGTAGCGGAAGCAACGATCGCTTTTCCGCTCCTCAACAACTCCAGCATGGAATCCTGAATCACCTCGGTATAGCACGTCAATTTTTCAAACTCGGAATTTATGAATCCGCTCAGAACAGCATTTGCAACGCTTCCCACTCCAGATTGAATTGGAAGCAAATTTGGGGAAAGGCGCCCTGCGTTTACTTCTTTCCTCAGGAAAGACAGGATGTGCTCTGAAATCTTACGGGAAATTTCATTTGTGCCCGAGAACTCTCTCGTTTTATCCTGCATCTCCGATATGACCACCGCCGCGATCTTATCCATTCCACATGGGATATAGGAGGTTCCTATTCTCTGTCCTGGATGGGTTAACGGGATCGGTTCCCTGTCCGGCGGATTTCCAGGGGAGTAAATATCGGCCATTCCCTCAAAGGCTAAAGGCTTAGAAATGTTTACCTCAACGATTACCTTGTTCGCGCTCTGAACAAAGCCTGGCGTATTTCCGATTCCGAGAGTCGGGACAATATTCCCCTCTTCCGTGATTGCCAGCGCTTCTACAATGGCGATATCCAACGGACGGAGCATCGAGTTGCTCACGTATTGAGCACACTGGCTCAAATGCATGTCTAAATACTCTACGTCCCCGCAATTGATGCTATTTCTCAGCATATTTGCGGTCTGGTAAGGAAGCCTTTTCTGTATAATCCGGGCTTCCGTCCATTCCTCATCGATCTCCGGGCCGGTAGACGCTCCTGAATATAAAGAGATTTTAAGCCCCTCATTGCCCTTCCTCACTCTTTCAGCCAACGCGGAAGGAACCGCTTTGGGATATCCGGAGGCTGTAAAACCGCTGATGCCGACGACCATTCCGTCCTTTACCAACAGGCTTGCCTCCTGGGCGGTCATGATTTTATGGTAAAGAACCTTATTTCTTATGCGGTTTTCCTGTATTGTATATTCCATCATTCCGCCTTCTCCCTGTTAGTTTGATTCGGCAAACGTTCAATATCTATCGGGCAATTTCTTTCTGCGAAAGCTGGTTTTTATATGTATAACTGGTTTATATATATAATATGATAGCTGCGAAAGCGAGTACAATACGGTTTATATATGGTAGTATAGGTTAAGTCTATGCTATCCAAAAAAAGAAAAACCGCGCGGTTGAAATCTGTCTCCGCGCTTATAAAATATATCCTTTCAACGATGCCGGAAAGATTTTAATCAAAGCCAGTCCTGGGCAGCAAGCAGGCGAATTATTTTTTCCATTGATTTAGAGGTGTAATTGTTTTTATTCCAGACCGCGGACAGGATGACAGGAATCGATGTTTTGCATTCGATTACTTTAATATTTTCGTTGTTTTGAAAGATGTCCCTGTATGTAAACGTTCCCATGTCATAGTTTTCAATCAGTTCCGTTATCGTCTTTAATTCTTGCGAGCGGACTACGATTCTGGGGGTGACCTTTTCTCTTTCAAACATTTTTATAACTACCATATGGTGAAAAGAGCCGGAACCGAGCACGGCAAGAGGAAAGTTTTCAAGATCCTGGCAGGAGATGACCTGTTTTTGAGCAAAGGGATGCCTGTTATTGATGCAAAATCGTATTTCCGTTTCATAGAAACTCTTATGTTCATATTTTTCAGGGAGGTTATCATACAGGAGAATTGCGATGTCAACGATGTTATTATCCAGAAGGCTTAAAGCGTCCGTCAACGTGCTTTCAAAGATTTCCAACAAGAGGTCGGGATACTTTCTTGAAACAGCGGCATAGATCTTAGGGATTAAAACCGTACCGATAATTGGGGGAATGCATAGTTTTACCTTTGGATTGGAATGGCCCCCTATATCCGATATTTCTTTATAAAACAAATCGACCTCACGAAGGAGATCGTTCGTCTTTGCTAACAAAAAATTGCCTTCATCCGTCAGAAACAGGCGATTGTTGTTTCTATTGAAAAGCAATACATCTAAATCCTCTTCCAACTCCTTGATGGCCATTGTGATCGAGGGTTGAGAGATGTTAAGTTCGCCTGCCGCTTTTGTTATATTGCTATATTTACACACAGTCTGAAAATAGCGCAGCCGGTTGATATTTGCATTATAATCCATATAATGACCTCCCTGCCTCTTCAAGGTTTTTCATCATATTGTAAGTATATCTTGGAAAAGTTGACGATGCAATATTGAACATAACCGGATTAGGGAAATCAATTTTAGATTGGAGAGGTTGGCGAGATTGGCGGTTTAGAGCATTCAGGATGAAAAGCGACAGGACATGGCTGAAACAAACGTTGGAGAGGTTTTGCGGCACCTTCCGCTGAAATCGAGCAGCATGCTCAGCCACCGTTAAACACCGCTTACCGTCTCGTTAGTGTCAAGTGATCGCTGGCAATTTTTCCTGTTTTTTCTGTATTCAAGTTAAAACCTGTGATTTTCAGTGATAAAAGCAATTAAAATTTCAAGTCAGAAAACAAGGGAAACAAGGGAAAGAACTGCCTCTTTCAAGGCCGTTCTTTCCCTCATCATGGTATCCGTTCTAAGACGAATGCAGGTATGGACACCACTTGAATATAATGATACGGTATTTTCCGGTGCTTTTCAAGTCAAACCGCAGTCATCCTGCCGTTTGTCACAAAAGCTCCCTCATACGGGCGTTGGCGTGACGGCTCAGAAAGTTTCTCGCCCAGCTCCTGAATTACATTCCACATGTCTCCATGGCTGATGGCCTGTCATTTCACGCTGCTCACTTTTTCCACCGTTTCCTCTTTTTTTGTTATCTTTGCCAATAAAANNTTATACTCTATGTGAGTCAGAAGCACAGCCGTTGACCGTTTGGAGAAGTCATGGTCTATCGCTTTTCATGATCCTTTGAACCGCCATTTGAAAAAAATTGATTTCCGTGTAACCGGGTAGATTTTCATGTCTTTTTTCCCGTACTTCTGCACTCAATTTTTTGAATATCATAAAATGATAGCAGATATCCCATGAAAGGAGATAATTCACATTGATTAATATAGAATCCCAGGTTAAAAATCTTCGGAATGAGGAAGAACCCTATGTGGGAATGCCGATTCCCCACCTCAGCAGCGAGCCGGCAGGGAATTGTGATCCTTTAGCCGGACTGCCATTGGCTATGGCCTACGTGCCCTGGCAGCATTGGTGCAGTACCTATGAACCTGCGGAAGCCCATCGTCGCGGGACGATCTTTCCGGAGCTCGATTTACCCTTCTATGGAGGTGAATGTTCACGTGAACGCTAAAGTAAATGATCAGGCAGAAATGTTAAGGAAAATACAGATTCTCGAATTTGTAATGCACGACGCCGCGCTTTACCTTGACACCCACCCCTGCGATGAAGCCGCTTTGGAATATTTCCATAAATACAAGGCCATGAAAGACGGAGTCGTTGCCGAATACGAAGCCTGC
>DLFX01000356.1 GCA_002482405.1 Firmicutes bacterium UBA7709
GTGGTGGCCGGATGTGGTAACTCCCGCCAGCTGGTTCAAGGCCCTTTACATGACGGAGGATTCGATCACCTTTAACCTCGGCTACTATTCAAATCCTGAGCTGGATAAGATCATCAAGGATGCGGACGTATACTGTGCCACCGACAGAAAAAAGGCCGCCGAGCTGTATCAGGAGGCGGGTAAGATCGTTTCGGACGACGCGGTTTCCACCTTTGTCACCGACGGGAAGAGCATTTACGCCATCAGGAACAACCTGAAAAACTTCAGCGAGGATCCTGCTTATCCATACGTTCTCTTCTTCTACGATTTTTATAGAGAGTAGTTTTTTCATGGAAAACCGGGCTTGGTATCTTTGTGCCGGGCCCTGTTTTCTATTTTGTATTGAATTGACTCAGTCTTTTGACGGACACGAAAGGAAGCCTTATGAAACGATATATATTGAAGAGGCTGCTGCTCTGCGTTATCGTCCTCTTCGGGGTGATTCTGATCATCTTTACCATAACCAGAGTGGTGCCGTCCGACCCTGCGGCGAAATGGGCCGGAGCGAGAGCGACACAGGCGCAGATAGAAGCCGCCAGGGTCGAGCTGGGATTGGATAAGCCGATCCCTGTTCAGTTCATAAATTACATAACCGATCTGCTTCACGGAGATCTCGGCTATTCCCTGAGGACCAGAAATCCGGTGGTCAGCGATTTGAAAGCCTTTATCCCGGCCACGGTGGAGCTGGTGCTCATCGGAACGCTGTTCGCGATGTGCGTCGGAATTCCCCTGGGACTTTACTCGGCGAAATATAAGAATAAATTGCTGGATCATCTCAGCAGGTTCTTTTCCATAGGCTGCGTGTCGCTGCCCGGCTTTTGGGTCGCCCTGGGACTGCAGCTGGTATTCTACAGCTATCTGGCCTGGCTTCCGCTTGGGGGAAGGCTGAGCATCGAGGTCTCCCTGTCCTCCAACATTCCGAATATAACGGGAATGCTGATCTTCGACAGCCTGATCACGGGCAACTGGACCGTGCTGGCCGACGCGTTGAAGCATATCATACTGCCTGCGATCCCCATCGCGCTGTATCCCATCGGCCTTGTGGCCAGAATGACGAGATCGGCGCTGCTGGAAATCCTCAACGAGGATTACATCACGGCGGAAAGATCCTACGGGCTGTCCGACAAGCTGATACTGTGGGTGTACGCGCTGAAAAACTCTCTGGGCCCCACAGCCACGGTGGTGACCCTTTCCGTCGGCTATACGCTGATGAATACCTTTCTCGTGGAATCGATCTTCAATTGGCCCGGCATTGGAAAATATGTGGCGCAATCCGTTGTGTCCATGGATTTTCCGGCCATCATGGGGGTCACAATTTTTTCGGCGATCTGCTATATGATCCTGAACCTGATTGCCGACCTGATCATCGCTCTGGACCCCAGAGTCAGATTATAGGAGGTGCGCCGTGTTCAGCAATTATATATCCGTGAAATCCTTACAGCCTAAAATCAAAGAGTTCAAGCTATCCTTCTATTTACTGAATCAGAATATCCTGACCAGAGGCGCGCTGATCCTGCTTCTGCTCCTCGTGCTGATCGCGATCTTCGCTATGGTCATCATACCGTATCCATCTCATGTTACCATAGGAAACGATCCCGGAAACGCACTGCAGCCGCCGTCCTCACACCACCTTTTCGGAACCGACGAGCTGGGCCGGGATATCTTCAGCAGAGTGATGTATGGGACCAGGATCTCCCTGGAATCCGCAATCGTCACGGTATTCTTCGCGCTGATCATCGGCAGCTTCCTGGGAGCTATCGCAGGCTCGAAAGGGGGCTGGGTCGACGAAGCCATCATGCGCGTGACGGACATCTTCCTGAGCTTTCCTCCGATGCTGCTTTCCATATGCATTGCGGCGCTGATGGGTCCTTCCCTGATGAATGCGAAAATAGCCATCGTCATCTCCTGGTGGCCCTGGTATACTAGGCTCGTCAGGGGCCAGGCCATCTCCATCAAGGAAAAGCAGTTTTCGAAAGCGGCGGAAACCATAGGCACCTCTCAATTTAAGATTATTTTCCGGCACATCGTACCGAACTGCATTTCACCGGTTATCATACAGGCTTCCATGGATATGGGCGCCGTGATTCTCTCTCTGGCGGGGCTGAGCTTTTTAGGCCTCGGGGCCCAGGCTCCGACTCCTGAGTGGGGCCTAATGATCAATACCAGCAGAAACTATTTCATGACCGCTCCCTGGTACAGCCTGTTCCCCGGAATCGCGATCTTTTTAACCGTTCTTTCATTCAATCTTCTTGGAGACGGCATCAGGGAGATCCTTGATCCGAAGACCAGGAAAAACTAGGGGGGCAGGATATGAGCAAGTATTTTGAAATAAAGAATCTCAAGGTGAACCATAAGACCTTTGAAGGCGTCCGGAATGTCCTGAACATCGACTACATCGGCCTCGACAAAGGGGAGACCTACGGGCTGGTGGGAGAAAGCGGCTCCGGCAAAACGGTGCTGGCATTGACGATTCAGAAGCTGCTCGGGACGCCGCCCGGCGTCATCGAAAGCGGGGAGATATGGCTGGACGGAGAAAACCTGATGGCCAAATCCGAAAAGGAAATGCGGAACATCCGGGGCAGAAAGATCGCGATGATCTTCCAGGACCCCATGTCCACGCTGAATCCCGTATTTACGGTGGGCTACCAGATGATCAAGGTCATCATGAAGAATCAGAAGCTGAATGAAAAGGAATCGCATAAAAAGGCGGTTGAAATGATATCCACGGTCAGGCTTCCCGACCCGGAAGAGATCATGGAGAAATATCCCCACGAACTGTCGGGGGGGCAGCGGCAGCGGATCATCATCGCGCTGGCACTGTGCTGCGGCGCGGAGTTCATGATCGCCGACGAGCCCACGAGAAACCTCGACGTGACGATCCAGGCGGGCATTCTGAAGCTCATCGACGAACTGTCCAAAACCCTGGGCATCACAGTGCTGTATATCGCAAACAATCTGGGGCTCGTATCCGCCACCTGCAAAAGGATGGGCGTCCTGCAGCACGGCCTGGTGGTGGAACAGGGAAATGTGGCGGATGTGCTGAAAAATCCCCAAAATCCATATACCAAAATCCTGCTGGAAGCCATCACTCCGAACCGGAACAGGAGCGGGGATATAAAGGAAGCGAAGCCGGTCGCTCCGGAAGCGGTCACAGGCTTGGGAAATATAGAAGAGACCACAGGGGCTGGGGACTGCCTGCTGCAGGTGGATCACCTGCGGAAATACTTTCCGGTCAAGAGCGAATTTCGGAACGTAAAGGGCCTTACCGTCAAGGCGGTGGACGACGTGAGCTTTACCCTCAACAGAGGGGAGATCCTGGGCGTGGTCGGCGAGTCCGGCTGCGGAAAATCGACCCTGGTAAACACCATCCTGCTGTTGCATAAGCCCACGGAAGGCCAGGTGCTGTTCAACGGAGAGGATATCTTCTCCCTGACAAAGCAGGAATTGAGAAAGGCGAGGAAAAATGTCCAAATCGTTTTTCAGGATCCTTTCTGGTCGCTGAATCCCAGATGGCTGGTCCGGGATATTATCGGCGAACCGCTGAAGGTCCATGAAAATCTGGGCGCGGACGAATATCTGGAGAGGGTGCAGCAGCTCATGGAAACCGTCGGCCTTGATCCGGGGGACGCCTTCAAATATCCCCACGAATTCAGCGGCGGACAGAGACAGAGGATCGCCATCGCCCGGGCCTTGTCGGTCAGACCCAAGCTGGTGGTGCTGGATGAGCCCACCTCCGCTATCGACGTGGTATCCCAGGCCCAGGTGCTGAAGATGCTGGATAACCTGAAAGAGGAGATGAAGCTGACCTACATCATGATTTCCCACGATCTGAGCGTCGTAAACTACATGTCGGATAAGATCATCGTGATGTACCTCGGCAAGATCGTCGAGTACGGGAGCTCGGAAAAGGTCTTTTCCAGCCCGAAGCATCCCTACACCGTCGCGCTGTTCAACGCGATCCCCAAGCTCGATACCGGATCGGTCGATAACCTGGCCGTCATCAAGGGAGAAATTCCCAGCGCCATCAACCCGCCGGCGGGATGCAGATTCCATCCCCGGTGCGAAAGCTGCATGGAGATCTGCAGGACGGAAGATCCCGAGCCCCGGGAGGTTGAGGGAAGGACCGTGGCGTGCCATCTCTTCAACTAAGGGAAGGATCGTGACGTGCTCTCTATTTAATTAGCGGTATGGAATTCCAATGATGCTCGATTTGAAATTTGAAGGAGAAAAAAGATGAACAGATNNACGAAATATCCGACGACTGTGAGGAAAATCTTGAGAAGATCAGGCGCAATGTGTTTAGCATGATGAACGGGATGAACCGGCCGGAGATGATCCTGGGCTCGGAGCTGAGCCTGGGGCCCAACGCAAAGGATGTGATCCCGGGAAAGCTCACCGATGAGCTTTCCCGGATCGCGAAGGAGTACGGCATTTACTTTCTGCCCGGCTCCATCAAGGAGATCGTTCAATCGGAAGAAGGAGAGATCCTGTACAATACGCTCCCCATATTCGGCCCTGACGGAGAGCTGATCGACACCTACAACAAAATATGCCCGTACTATCCTGTGGAGAGTGCCGTTACGCCGGGAAACCGCTACGTGGTATTCAATGTCAAGGAGAAGGACATCAAGGTGGGCGTGATGATCTGCCATGACTGGTGCTTCCCGGAAATATCGAGGAACCTTACCCTGATGGGGGCGGAGATTCTGATCCGGCCCGCCATCGATCCTGAAGGGCTCTATGAGGCGTTTAAGTATGTGCCCTCGGTCAGAGCGCTGGAAAACCAGGCCTACTTCATCTCCCTGAACGCGGTGGGCAGATATGCCGGGTCCTACGCCTACGGCCATTCCATGATCGCCGACCCCGAAGGAAGGATCATCTACGAAGCGGGAGGTATGGAGATCAACCACTGCATCACTCTGGACGCCGATTTTGTGAAGAGGACCAGAACCCACGGAACCTTCTTTACGGAACAGCTGGTCCGGCAGCTGAATTTCTTTAAAATTCCCATGCCCTTTGCCGGGAAAATAGAAGAGGCTCCGATCTTTCAGACCCTGCCCGCCGCGGATAAAAATTTGCAGGAGAGGCTGGATAAGCTGAAGTCGGCGGGACTGAACGACAGGCTGGGGAAATAGCGGATCCTAAAAGGGGGCGTCTCCAAATGAATTCTTTACAAATCATTTGGAGACGCCCCCTTTTAAGTTTGCTTAATAGTTTATTCGTACCGCAGCGCTTCGATGGGATCCAGCTTTGCCGCCTTTCTGGCGGGATACAGTCCGAAAAACATGCCGACGACGGCGGAAAAACCTACGGCAAGCAGGATTACCTTCGGGTCGATCACGACGGAAATTTTCGCAAAGCTCATACCCACCGAGGCGATGACGATTCCCAGAATCGTTCCCACCACGCCTCCGATAGCGGAGATAATCATGGACTCGATGAGAAACTGCATGAGAATATCCTTCGTCCTTGCACCCAGGGATTTTCTGATGCCGATTTCCCGGGTGCGTTCCGTCACCGACACCAGCATGATGTTCATGATGCCGATCCCGCCTACCACCAGGGAGATGGCGGCGATGGCGCCGATGGCGATGGAGAGGGTGCCCAGTATGTTGTTTATGGTGCTCATCTGTGATTCTGCCGATTCAAAGATGTAAAACTGGGGATCCTTATCCTTGATGCGGCTCAGGTAAGACGTGAATTCCTTCCCAAGGGCATCCTGATTTTTCTTTTCATTGGTATAAAGCTCTATGGCAGACGCCGCCTGATCCCCCTCCTGAAGCAGGGGGTAGGGGACGTAGGTGTCATAGGAATCGCTCATCCCCATAGCGCTGAAGATACTGTTTTCTACCTCGTAAACGCCTATGATGGTCAGATCCTTCATATCTCCGTTGATGGTGACGCTCAGGGTCCTGCCCACGGGATTCTCGCTGTTGAAGAAGTAGAGAGCGGCTTTTTTATCGATGACGATGCGGTCCTTTTTTCCCGCCACGTCATCCTTGTTTATCATCCTGCCGTGGATCAGGTCCATTTTTTTAAATTTATTATAATCGGCGGCAACCCCGGACATGGCCAGCTTGCCCTCCACACGTCCCACCTTGGTCTTGCTGTTGGCGGAAACCGCGGGGGCCGCATAGCGGATATCGTCCGGGTATCTTCTCTCCAAAGCCTCGATATCCTCAGGAATGATGAGGTCGGAGTATTCCATGCCGTCCTGTACGAAAGACCAGTTGATGTAAACATACATGTCGTTCATACCAAAGGATTCGAATTCTTTTCCCACCACACCCTTGGCGCTTGCGCCGATGGAGGTGATGGCGATAACGGAGCTGATGCCTATGATGATTCCCAGCATGGTGAGGAAGGAGCGCATTTTATTGGTTCTGATGGCGGTCAGGGCCAGGAGGATATTTTCCCAAATCAGCATAGGGCCACCTCCCTGATCCGTTCATCCTTGACGATATTTCCGTCCCTAAAGGTGATGATGCGGTCTGTGAACTCTGCGATATCCCGTTCATGGGTTACGATGATCACCGTATTGCCGTCCTCCCGGTTCAGCTTTGTAAAGATATCCATGATCTCCACCGAGGATTGGGAGTCCAGGTTTCCTGTGGGTTCATCCGCCAGAATGATTTGAGGCGTGTTGGCCAGAGCTCTCGCGATGGCGACCCTTTGCTTCTGGCCGCCGGACAGTTCGCTTGGCATGTGGTGGCCCCGGTCGCCGAGGCCGACTCCTCTCAAAAGCTCCTCGGCTCTTTTTCTTCTCTCTTCGGAGCCGATCCTTCCGTAGACCATAGGCAGTTCCACGTTCTTCAGCGCGCTGGTCCGCGGAATGAGATTAAAGGACTGAAAGACAAAGCCGATTTTTTTATTCCGGACGGCGGACAGCTCGTTGTCGCTTTTCTCCATGATGTCGACGCCTTCCAGAAAGTAGCGGCCCTCGGAGGGCCGGTCCAGGCATCCGATGATGTTCATCAGCGTGGA
>DLFX01000308.1 GCA_002482405.1 Firmicutes bacterium UBA7709
TTATTAAAGCAGAACAAGGCGGGGCGGCTGACCTTTCTGCCCATAAAGAGCATGCGGAGCAGCGCGCCGAGCTATGATCAGAGGCTGCAAAGCGCGGAAGGCTTCAAGGGATTAGGCGTCCAGTGCGTCAAGTTCGACCCGAAATATCAGAAGGTGATGGAATACCTTCTGGGCCGGGTGATCGTAGTGGACTCTCTCGACCATGCGGTAAAGCTTTCGAAAAACGCGTCGGGAAACGGGCTTCGCTTTGTAACCCTCGAGGGGGAAGTGATCAATTCCGGCGGAGCCATTACCGGCGGAACCTTCCGGAATAATACTTCAAACCTTCTGGAACGGAAGGCGGAAGCGAAGCAGCTTGGAGAAAAGCTGGCCCTCATGGAGGAATCCAGGTTGAGGATCGGCCGCAAGCTGGAAGAATTAAGGGCGGAAATCCAGCGCGCCCAGGAACGGATCCGGATCGCGGATCAGGAGCAGCGGGAGAAAGAACTGGAGCTGCTTTCAAAGGACAATGCCATCGCGTCCATGGAGCAGCAGCTTTCCGACCTGCGGCAGAACGATGAGAAACATCAAAGAGAGCTGGACAACATCGAAGCGGAGAAAGATTCCTCTGAGGCTATGATCGCGGAGATCAGGGCCGCCGTTCAAAAGGCCCAGGATGAGATCGAAGAGATCGAGCGGCAGGCGGATACCGGCATGGCGAAATACGAGGAAAGAAAGATCCAGCTGGAGGCAGTCAACGAAGAGATCACAAAGGCGAGAGTCGCCGTGGGAACGGCGGAAAGCCAGAAGAATCACGTCGACGAGCTTTTGGAGAGAATTGAAGGGCATAGAAAAGAGCTCGCGGCTGAAAAGGCCGGCAAAGAGCGGACCATTCTGGAACTGGATGCGGAAAAGGAAAAACTCCTTAACGGCGACAGCAGCCTGGAGGGTGAGATCAAGGCGAAAGAAGCTGAGAAGGAATCCATCGAACGCTATCTGGGAGAGATTCAGGAGGAAAAAGCGGGAGTATCCAAATCCCTCAATGAAATCACTCATAAAAAGGAAGGGATGGATGAGATACTCACTGGATACCAGACTCAGAAATACGAGCTTGAGATCAAGCAGGCCAAATATGAGACTCAGCTGGATTCCTATAAGGACAAGCTTTGGGAAGAATTTGAAATCTCCTATCTTCAGGCCATCGAGTTCAGAAAGAAGGACTTCAACCTGGCTGCCGCGGTCAAGGAGAGCAGAGAGATCAAAAATCGGATGAAGGAGCTGGGCGAGGTGAATGTCGGCGCCATCAAGGAGTACGAATCCGTCAGCGAACGGTACGAATTCCTGACCGAGCAGAGAAACGACATCCTCAGCGCCATGAATTCCCTGAAGCAGATCATCGACGATATGGACAAAACCATCAAGCAGAACTTTAAGGAGAGCTTCGATCAGGTAGTCCTGAATTTCGAGAGCGCGTTTCAGGAGCTGTTTGGCGGAGGCGCCGCCGAATTGAGGCTGGAAGATGAGAATAATCCGCTGGAATGCGGAATAGAAATTGTAGCACAACCGCCCGGAAAGAAGCTTCAGAACATCAATCTGATGTCCGGCGGAGAAAAGACCATGACGGCTANNGAAGCCGACCCCCTTCTGCATTCTGGACGAGGTGGAGGCCGCTCTGGATGACTCAAATATCGACCGCTTTGCAAGATATCTGACCAATTTCAACGATATCCAGTTTGCGCTGGTGACCCACCAGAAGGCCACCATGGAGTATGCCGACGTGCTTTACGGCGTGACCATGCCGGAGCAGGGGATATCCAAGGTCATTTCCCTGAAGCTGGGGGATACATTCGAACTATAAACAAAGGAAAGGAAGACAGGGATGGCATTTGGAGTAAAGAAATCCTTCTTTGGACGACTGCAGGAAAAAATTGAAGACGTCATATTTATGAGGCCTGAAGTAGATGAAGAGATGCTGGAGGAGCTGGAAGAGGTCCTGATCACCTCGGATATCGGCATGGATACCACCATGAAGATCACCGGGAAGCTGAGGGAAGATATCAAAAAGAGGAACATCAGAGACCCTGAGGGAGTGAAGGCACAGATCAAGACCATCGTGAAAGAACTCATCGACAAGGGCGACGCCCATAAGCTGAGCGGTGAAACGCCTCTGCTCATTCTGATGATCGGAGTGAACGGCGGAGGCAAGACGACCTCCATCGCAAAGATCGCCCATAAATGCCGGAAAGAGGGAAAGACGGTGCTTCTTGCGGCGGCGGATACCTTCCGCGCGGCGGCAAGCGAACAGCTTGAGGTTTGGGGAAATCGAATCGGGGTAAATGTAATACGTCATCAGGAAGGCGCGGACCCCTCCGCGGTCATCTTCGACGCGATTCAGGCCGCAAAATCCAGGAAGATCGACGTTTTGATCTGCGATACGGCGGGAAGACTCCAGACGAAGAAGAACCTGATGGCCGAGCTGGAAAAGATGAATAAGGTCATAGAAAGGGAATACCCGGAGGCCCATAGGGAAACACTTTTAGTGTTGGATGCGGCGACGGGGAAAAATGCGATTTCCCAGGCGAAGGAATTTGGGGAGATCGCGGACATCACCGGGATCGTTCTGACGAAGCTGGACGGAACCGCAAAGGGAGGAATCGTGATCACCATATCCGACGAATTCCAGATGCCCGTCAAATTTATCGGCGTAGGAGAGGGTATGGACGACCTGAAGGAATTCGACCCCGCCGAGTTTGCCGAAGCAATTTTTGAATAAATTTGAATAAAATTAAAATAGAGAAAGCCAAGGAGCGCGCTTAAAGAGCTGACGCCGCCCATGGGAACAGGAGATCTAATAATGTCAATGCCGATCGTAGCCGTCGTTGGGAGACCTAACGTAGGAAAATCAACATTTTTCAATAAGGTGGTAGGAAGAAGGGTATCCATTGTGGAGGACACCCCGGGAGTGACCAGGGATAGAATTTATGCGGAAGCCGAGTGGCTTGGGAAAAAATTTGCCCTCATCGATACCGGAGGCATCGATCCCGATACCAAAGACGTGATCCTTTCACAGATGAGGATCCAGGCTGAAATTGCCATGGAAACCGCGGACGTCATCCTGTTTATGGCGGACGGGAAAGACGGCCTTACCGCATCCGACAGGGAAGTCGGAAACATGCTGATGAAAACCGGGAAAGAGGTCATCCTGGTGGTAAACAAAATCGACTCGCCCAAGCTGCCTGACGATTTTTATGATTTTTATGAGCTTGGACTGGGGGAGCCGGTTCCGATTTCCGCTGCCAATATGCTCAACATGGGGGATGTTTTGGATCTCATCGTTGAAAAACTGCCCCACACAGAGGACAAGGATGAGGACGATACCACGAAGATCGCGGTGATCGGCAAACCGAACGTTGGAAAGTCCTCTCTGATCAACGCCCTGCTGGGTGAAGAAAGGGTCATTGTAAGCCACATCGCGGGAACCACGAGAGATTCCATCGACACGCCCTTTACCAGAGGGGAGGATAAGTATATCCTCATCGACACCGCCGGAATCAGAAGAAAGAGCAAGGTTACCGGCGATATTGAAAGATACAGCGTAATCAGGGCAATCGCCGCCATCGAACGGTGCGACGTGACGCTGCTGATGATCGACGCGGTGGAAGGAGTCACCGATCAGGACAAAAAGATCGCCGGGATCGCCCATGAGGCGGGAAAGGGCATCGTTGTCGTGGTCAACAAGTGGGACCTCATCGAAAAGGACACCAATACCATGAAGGAATTTCAGAAGGACATCGCCAAGGAGCTGACCTTTATGTCCTATGCGCCTTCCGTGTTTATTTCCGTCCTGCAAAAACAAAGGCTGAACAACGTGATAGACATGGTGAAGTACGTGTCGGAAAAGCGCGCGCTGCGGGTTTCCACGGGGCAGCTCAACAGCTTGATTTCAGACGCGGTCATGATGAACCNNGGGAAAAGGCTCAAGATATACTATGCGACTCAAGTAGGAGTAAAACCGCCCTTATTCTCATTCAAGATCAACGACAGAGAGCTGATGCATTTCTCCTACGCGAGATATCTGGAAAACAAAATCAGAGAAGGCTTCGGGTTTGAAGGTACATCAATAAAGTTCGTGTTCAGGGAAAAGGGAGAGGAAGGATATGACTAATTTATTTCCGATCGCCGCAATCGTCCTGTCATATTTTTTAGGCAACATATCTCCTGCCATTCTCATCGGCAGGGCAATGGGAATCGATATCAGGGGGCAGGGCAGCGGAAACGCCGGCACGACCAACGTGCTGCGGGTCCTTGGGAAAAAAGCGGCCGCCGCGACGCTGATCGTCGACATCTTAAAGGGCACCGCTGCGGTTTTGCTGGGAAACTACATAGGAGGGCAGGAGCTTGCTTTGGTCTGCGGTATCGCCGTCATGGCCGGGCATATCTGGCCGATTGTGTTCCAGTTCCGGGGAGGAAAGGGAATTGCCACCACGTTCGGCGTGGTTCTGACACTGGAGCCGCTTCTCGGGCTGATCGAGGCCGCTGTGGCATTGATTTTTATGCTGGTTTCACAAAGAGTATCCGTAGGATCTCTGACTGCGGCGGTTTTATTGCCCTTTGCCGCATGGTATTTTGACCCGGCCTATGTGCCCGCGACAGCGGTGATGGCGGTTATCGTAATATGGAAACATCGCGCGAATATCAAAAGACTGATAAGAAAAGAAGAGCCAAAGGTGAACTTCAGAACGAGCAGGAGGGAAAACGATGAGTGAAAAAATTGCCCTTATCGGCGCAGGAAGCTGGGGGACGGCCCTTTCCGTAAGCCTTTCCGGCAACGGCCATGCCGTAAAAATTTGGGATATCAACAGAGAGCATCTAGACGAGCTTTCCAGCAATAGAGAGAATACGAGGTATTTGCCCGGAGTAAAACTGCCTGAGGAGATACGGATTTCCTACACGGTGGAAGAGGCTGTGGAAGGAGCGGACATCGTTCTATTTTCGGCGCCTGCGCAGCATTTCAGAAGTGCCCTGGAGGGCGCGCTGCCGTATCTGAAGCCGGAAATGGTATTGATCAACGTAGCGAAAGGCA
>DLFX01000312.1:0-252 GCA_002482405.1 Firmicutes bacterium UBA7709
TGAGGTAAGCCATAACTGCCGTATAATCATGGAGTGACTGAGAAGCAACTGATAAAAGGGAACTTGCCAGGGAGAGCATATGAATAATATTTACGACGACAGACAATTTTTTGACCAGTATGCGAAAATGCCGCGAAGCCAGCAGGGGTTAGCCGGCGCCGGCGAATGGCATCAGTTCAAGGCTCTGTTCCCGGACCTAAAAGGGAAGAGAGTGCTGGATCTCGGGTGCGGTTATGGCTGGCATTGCAAATA
>DLFX01000312.1:259-3662 GCA_002482405.1 Firmicutes bacterium UBA7709
TGCTGACCCCAAAATCACCTACCGGGTCTGGGGACTGGATGATTACGATTATCCGGCAGATTCATATGATTGCGTGATCTCCAATCTGGTGCTGCATTATATTGCGGATATTGACTCGATTTTTATAAAGGTATATCAGACTCTAAAGGACAATGGGGTTTTCCTTCTCAACATGGAGCATCCTGTTTTTACGGCAGGCGTAAACCAAGACTGGATTTACAATCCGAGTGGCGAGCCGAAGTATTGGCCCGTTGACGACTACTTCTATCCAGGGGAGAGGGTCACACGTTTTCTCGGACAGAACGTCGTGAAACAGCACCACACCTTGACGCAGATAATGATGGGGCTCATAAACGCCGGGTTCCGGCTGGAAGTTGTTCAGGAAGCGACGCCGAGCCCCGGCATGATGAACGTTCCGGGAATGTCGGATGAAATGCGCCGCCCGATGATGCTGTTGATCAAATCGCTTAAGCTATTATCCACATAGAGTGCCTATCATGTCCAAGGGCGCCAGGCAGACGCCCGTCAGCCTTTTTTGACATCGGATCGCGTTGGCCGTGATGGCTACGGCTTCGTCGCTTATGACGCGCTCCATAGATTGCGCGTCCTTGACGGCCGTCGGTTCGTCGATGCCCATTTCCCTCAGCGCGTGGGCTAAAATGCAATGACGTTCAAAAATATTTTCCGCAANNTTCCCCGAGTCGGTAAACACCAAATCGTGGTCAATTTTTAGCAGATAGCCTTTTGCGCAAAGGTTTTGAACGGCCTTTGTAACGCTGGGCTTTGAGTGATCCATGTAGCTGGCCACGTCGATGGAACGGACGGAACCGGAACGCTTGGTTAAAATATAGATCGCCTCCATATAATCTTTTTCGGAACGGCTTAACTCTGGCATACTTAAATCCTCCTGACTGAAATCTTCACGATTGATCCCGGCTCTATACATCGATGCCGAGAATGGATTTTGCGAGCATTCCTATGACAAAGGAGATCGCCGCGACGCTCAGACTGATAACCGCCATCTCCCCGAAACGCCGTAGAAACGGAAGGTCCTGAGCCAGAGAAATATAAAAGTTAAACAGCAAAATGATGAGCACCACGATGGCCAGCATAATTGCAAAGGCTGCGATATACATTTTGTCCGGCAAAAGCAGATAGGGCAGCACCATGAGGGCAACTGTGATCAAATAAGCCATGCCGGTATACATGCTGGACTTTATGGCTTTCGCGTTGCCATTGGCTCGCTCGGCCAGATAGTTTGACGCTGCCATGGAGAGGGTGGCCGATACGCCGGTGATGATGGCGGAAAGGGCGACGAGCCCCGTGTTTGCCAGTGCGAAGGTGAAGCCGGCAACCGCCCCGGTGAGCTCCACAAGGGCATCATTGAGGCCTAACACCATGGCGCCCACGTAATGGAGCCGCTCCTCGTCCACCATAGCCATCAGGCGGTTTTCATGCTCATCCTCCTGCTGCAGGATAGCGCCCACTTCTGGGATTTCCTCTTCAATGGCACGAAATCCTTTGGCATTAAATTTCTTGAGCCCGAAGTCTTCGCTTTTTTCAAAGAATTTGATGGTAAAAGTATCCCCAAGGATGCGACTCGTTATCTTCCCCAAAGTGATTTTGAACCAACTGGGATGGACATCTCTTCCCGTGTATTTTCTCCACGTTTCGTAATGGGTGTATTCTTCTTTTGCGATTTCAAGGAGGGCGGTTTTATTGCTCTCTTCTCTTTGATGTTCAGCGATATACTGATACAAAATACTGCCGCTGATTTCATCGCGCTGAAACTGCAAAATGCGCTTATAGGTAGATGGGCTTAACTGATTTTGCATACCGACTCACCTCGCTTTCGTATTGAAACAGGGTGCATCCGCCCTTGTGGTTCATGGCTTCCGCCGCGCTTATCTCGCGCACCTTCTCAAAGAGTCCCGATTGCAGTACGGCTACAAGCGACTGTTCCTTCAGGTTCATTTCCGAGTAAGGGGAGAAGGGGCAGGGTTCTGCGCCTCCTGTGGCGTTGATATGAAAGAAACCGCGGCCGGCGGCCAGGCATCCTCCCATGGATTCCTCATCTCCGGGGAAGGAGAGGATGATCATGCCTTTGTTTTTCTTATTCCCGCGGAGACCGTCGATCCGCTCAGCGAGGATACGCAGGTTATCTTCCCCCAAAATCAGGTGGTCCATACCTTTTTCCACGGGGACGTATTCGACATAGAAGACAAGGCCGCATCCGTTTTCCCGCAGGGTTTCGGCAAAGCTCTGCTCCGTCACCTCCGTTTGATTTTCCGTCGTCACCGTTATGGAAGCTCCGAAGAGGATGCCGCGCTCTTTTAAGCATTCGGCGGCGTGCGCTACTTTTTCCGATACGCCGTCCCCGCGTCGGGCGTCTGTTTCTTCAGCGTCGCCTTCGATACTGAGAACCGGGATAAGATTGCGGTGCGTATCAAAAAGGTCGAGATAATCCTCGTCTATCATAGTTCCGTTGGTAAAGATGGGGAAAATGATATGCTCAAACTCCGCCGCCAGTCGAATGACGTCGCGGCGCAAGAGCGGCTCCCCGCCGGCGAGCAGGATAAAGGAGATGCCGACGTCTGACGCTTCTTGAAATATCCGCCGCCAATCCTCGGCGGTCAACTGCTCCTGGGAGTGCTCGCCGCCGCAGCCTCCGTTTGCCCAGGCGTAACAGCCCGCGCACCGCAGATTGCAGTCCGTTGCAATGCTCGCAATCAGAAAAGGGGGGATATGGACGCCGGTCTGCTCGTGCCGCGCTCTCACCTTTGCGCTTTTGTTCAAATCGGACATGGTGTGCAATATGAACGATTGCCCCCGGCGGTTGCCCAGATAGAATCTCCCGGCGATATCGGCAATATTTTTTATTTCACTATTCATAAATTCATTCAAGTTTAACATGGTAGATGCTCCTTTTAAAAGCGCTTGTATTTGAAATTGTCTTGTGATATGATTTTATTACAAAATAAGAATAAAGCAATAACGCAGTTTATTCATACTTAGTATTAAAAAACTTACCATGAGAATCGAGGAATATAAAATGGATGTGAAAAACAGCCGGAAGGCCGCGGAATCAACCGAAGAATTGCTCTGTCCCATCCGCTATCTAATGAGTATATTCGGCGGCAAGTGGAAATTGCCTATCGTATGCATGCTTTCGGGAGAAATTCCTTTAAGATACAGCACCATCAAAAGAAGGCTGGGGGATATTACAAACGTCATGCTGGCGCAATCTTTGAAAGAGCTGGAAGCGGCGGGGATCGTCCATAGGGAGCAGTACAACGAGGTGCCGCCCAGAGTCGAATATACGCTGACCGAAAAGGGCAAAAGCATTTTACCTGCCCTTGAGCAGCTTGCGGGATGGGCCATACAGGAGATGCAAAGCGAGGCA
>DLFX01000313.1:0-4200 GCA_002482405.1 Firmicutes bacterium UBA7709
TTTTTGATTTTTGTTATTAATATTTCTCAAACAATTCTCAAGCATTTCGCAAATATATGACCGGTAGAATACGATTATCAACTGCAGCAATGAATTTTTAAGGAGTGGTGAGATAATGAGAAAGAGCAATTTTGTCGCAATGATTATGGGAACCATCGGAGGCATTCTCTTTGCCATCGGCATGTGTATGACCCTGGTTTCGGAATGGAGCGCATTCAGGCCCGGTGTGGTGATGGGCGGGATCGGTCTTGTGGTTCTGCTGACCACGGTAATCATATGGCGAAGGATGGAAAACAAAACGCCGATCAGCCTGAATGCGAAGACCGTGGGAACCGTGGCACTTGGCATTGTGGGTGCGCTTCTATTGGGCGTCGGCATGTGTTTGGTCATGGTGTGGAGCAACATTGCGATTGGCATCATAGTCGGAATCATCGGCATTGTCGTACTGCTCTCCCTGATTCCGCTGATCAAGGGTTTACGGTAGAGTTGAGAGCAAGAACAGCAAACTAAATGAAACTATTATAAAGGAGATATGCATTATGGCAAAATCAAAGCTGGTAGCAGCAAATAAGAAAATTGAAGAAAGCGTTGTGGGCGGTTACAAAAAAATCGAGAACGGCGTTGTGGGCGGTTTTAATAAAATCACTGACCGCTTTGTGGATAACTATCTCACACGGGAGGGAGAATCTGTAGAAGAAGCCAAGAAAAGACTGGCGGCAGAGCAGAAGGCACGCGAAGAAAAAATCAAACAGGAAATGGAAGAAAGAAAAACAAAGATAGACAGGTAGATTAGATAAGCCAATCGGAGGAATTATCATGAAGCATGAAAACAATCAAACAAGCACGATTTATCTTGTGACTGGCGTTGCTGGAAACTTGGGAGGCAGTGTGGCGGCAAAACTGGTGGAGGAAGGCAAAGTGACCTATTTTCTGCTTTCCACATCCCCATCATCAAACTCNNGGTCTGGTGCTGAAAGGCGACCCTGCCGCTGCGCATGTGTCGAACAAAGTAGATACCTGTATAGGCGATGTGACCGACCTTGAAAGCCTTGAGCGTTTCTTCAGAGTGGATAACAACCAAGAAATCGTTGTTATCCACTGCGCGGCCATCGTCACCCTCAATCCGGACTTTAACCAGAAAGTATACGATGTAAATGTCACTGGCACAAAAAATATTTTAGATGCTTGTATCGCACACGAGGTGAAAAAGCTGGTGTATGTGAGCTCGACCGGTGCAATTCCAGAATTGCCGCATGGCAAGTCAATCAAAGAAACCGATCACTTTGATCCTGACCCGGTTGTCGGATATTACGGAAAAACGGATTCCATCAAAGATATCGTTGCATGGCTGGAGCATGAGCACAAAATTCAAACCGTGTAAACCTGTATTGCTATGGCAGCCCGATTGCAATTTAAGCGCGGGCTGCTACTATTAATATTTCTCAAACATTTTGCAAATATTGAGGGCTTAGTATATGGACATGGAATGAGTCGCTTTAAACAATAACACGATTGGAAAGAAGGAGTTGCCAATATGAACGAAATTACAAAAAGCAGCAATAGATTTGTAGGCTATGAGTACAAGGACGTTACAGTAAAGCAGGAAATTGAGGCGATCTATTCCGACTGCTATCCAAATTTCGGCTGGGAGCTGGAGAACACCTCGGTTCCTCTCGCGGGTATTGGTACGATCACCATGAAGTTCAAGCGCGACCGCAAAATTCGTAATAAGGCCGAGCTCACCCGGTTGCAGCGCCAGTTTGATTCCCTCGCAGGTGAAATTGTAACCCTTGAGCATTCCAAGGTGATCGGAGCCGCCACCGCTGCCTATGTCATCGGGGTCACCGGAACGGCTTTTATGGCGGGATCGGTGTTCGCCTTCCTTGCCGATATGCTTCCTCTCAGCATTGTCTTGGCGATTCCGGCCTTTATTGGTTGGGTCATGCCCTACTTCTGTTTCACCAAAATCCGCAGAAACAAGACGGCTAAAGTCGAGCCCCTCATTGATCAGAAATACGACGAGATCTATGAGGTGTGTGAGAAGGCCAACAGCTTATTATCGAAATAACAACCCCAAAAATAAAGTTGTAGACATGGGGAAAACGGAAAAGAGGTGAAAGAAATGCCCGTAGCCATCATCGTGGTCGCTGCCGTCGCCGCCGTAGGCGTCGTCGCCGGCGCGGTCATTAAAAAGCGCCGCAAATAAAAGAAAACCAACGAAAGGAGGATATGTTCCGTGAAAAAATTGCTGCACCGCTATATGGGGAATTATCAAGATCGAACGATTGCCACAACAACGGCATCATTTGTAATCAATGCGGTATCCGGCACCGGGCAGTTAGCCCTGGGCATATACCTCCTCTCCCCCTGGTTCATGGCAAACGCCATGTACTATCTGCTGCTCTGCTCTGCTCGCGGGCACGCATTGCAAAGGTATCGAAAAGCAAAGTTAATCGCAAACACCGAGAAACGCTACGATTTTGAATTCTCTGTTTATAAACATAGCGGCATTTTAATCTGCCTTTCGGGGATTGCCTATCTACTTGTCTGCTTACGGATGCATTTCGCAGGAGACGCCACTGTTTACAGCGGATACACGGTTTATTTGGTGGCGCTGATCGCTTTTTCCAAGTTAGGGACTGCCATCCATGGAACCATCGTAACCCGCCATTTAAAAGCTCCCATCGTTTCCACGCTGAAGGTTTTAAATTTTACCGATGCTTGCGTATCCATTGTCGTAACACAATGCACGCTCTTAACAATGGAGCACACGGAAAATGCCATAGGGTACAGTTCGATAGCCGGCATGATTGCCAGCGGGATATTTATCCTTCAAGGAATCATCATGCTGATAAAGAAGAAAAAATACCCGGCAACTGAATACGGGCAGTAATGCAGGTTTAAACATGCTCATGGGTATGCTGGTGATGCAGCTCCGGCGTGTGGGTATGGGTGTGCTCCAGCGCCTCGTGGGTATGCGGGTGGCTGTGCTCCCCGGCAACCTCGAAGTCATGGCGGTGGTTGTGATGTCCGTCGTCATGCCGGTGTCGGTGTTCATGGGTCTCTTCCACGTGGACATGGAAATGCTTATGCTTCTCGGAGATGGCCAGATAGGTTCCGGCAATCATGATGGCCAGAGCGATGAGAAAAGAGCCCGTTATGGCGTCGCGAAGCGCGACCCAGGAGATCAGAACGCCGATGAAAGGCGCGGCGGCGTAATAGATGCTCGTCCTTGCGGCCCCGAGTTCTCTCTGTGCCGCGATGTAGAAGAAGATGCTGAGTCCGTAGGAGATAAACCCCAGAAACAGGGCCATGAGGATATAGGGGAGGTTTTCGTATAGCCCGGAAAAGCTGACGGTTCCCGCGAAAAAACCGCTGACCGCCGCGGCTATGAGCAGGGCTCCGGTTCCCGAGCCGAACCCTTTTATGATTACGATCTGAAGGGGGTCCTTCAGGGATAGCATTCTTGTGCAGTTGTTTTCAACGCCCCAGCACAGGCATGCCGCCAGGACGAAGGCAGCTCCGACGGAAGGGTTGAGGCTGTGGAAGTCTTCCACCGACAGGATGATGCTGGACAGCGTGATCAGCAGAATCGCCATCCACATCCGCTTATCCATGGGCTCTTTGAAAAATACCATTGCCACGGCGGCGGTGGCGACGATTTCGAAGTTGTTCAGGAGGGATGCGGTGGACGCCGCAGTCATTGTCAGTCCCACCATAAGGAAAATCGGCGCCGCGATATCCAGCAGGATCATCGCCGCGGCGTAAGGAAGCTCTTTCTTTGTCATTCTTGCTTCCGTCCGGGGTTTTTTGCGGAGGATTCCCACCACGCGGATCAGGAGCATGCCGAGCCCCGCGCCGAGATACAGGAGCGCCGCCATGAAAGTCGGCGGCAGGCTGGCAAGCAGCACTTTTGAAACCGGAGAGCAGACGCCGAATAAGACGGCGGCGAGAAGCGCAAAAAAAATTGCTCTTGTCGATTCGTCCCGGCCAGCCGATTTTAATTTATTCTGTAGTGGTTTCATAGGATGGATCCCTCCCCGGACTTTTGTATTATCTGTTCTTGTAATTGCTTATTAATTATGGTATCCAGTGTGGTTCTTTGTCAAGGCGAAACTGACGAGAAGGCCGGCAGAGATATCGGTAAAATTCATCCAAACCCGATTAGATTTCATCAAAAAGTTAATAATTGGAAATTTG
>DLFX01000313.1:4251-6855 GCA_002482405.1 Firmicutes bacterium UBA7709
GCCTGCCGGATGATTCCGGACAAGCAGCTAAGAGGGAAGCAGGTTGGAATCCTGCGCGGTCCCGCCGCTGTAAGCGCGTAGTTTCGCTCATAAACCACTGAGAAGAATACTCGGGAAGGGGAGCGGAACATCAATGTGCAAGCCAGAAGACCTGCATAAAACCGGACAGTCGCGTCACGGGTAATTGACATTGGCGACATGGCCTATATATATTTATTCTGGTACAGCAAAAACGGACTGTGGCATTAACTGCCACAGTTTTTTTGTATTTGGGAGCAAGAGAAAATGAATCGGCGCTTGTATTTCACAACCAATTTCAATTTCTGAAAACGGTTTGAAATAAAAGGCAATTTAAAGGGGGGATGAAATCAATGAATTGCACAGGCCGCGGTAATTCCGCCGGCGGCAGGAAAAATTTCATTCGAAAGGGAGGTACAAGAGAATGAAAAAATTGTTTATGAACAAAAAGGCTATTTCGTTTATCTTAGCACTGACCATGGTGCTGGCGATGTCCTCGGTGGCCTGGGCGGTGGAACCCGGCGATTATCTTTACGGAGATGCGATACCGCCTAGCCCGTCAAACCTGAATTGTTCTAGCTATCTGGCGACGCCGCCGGCGATGTCCACATCCGCGGTGGTTACACTTGTAATAGAAACCGGGGACCTCTTTTCCTGGGATGAGTGGGGGACTATACCAGATACTGCATTCCGGGAAGAAATTACAACCACATTATCAAGCATTACACCGAAGAATTTTACCGTTGAGGATGTTCTGGACGAAATTGACGGAAGCAACGGACTGGACTTCGATATCCGCCCCACTTCCCGCGGCGATTATCTGCAGTCTGTTTCCCATGATGGAGACACATGGGAAAGCGGGCAGTTGGGCTTTGACGGCTGGACATACCGTGTCAATGATAAATTCCCTGTAGAACTTATTCCCGGCAATCCTACTCCGGCAGGCTACTGGGGGACCTATATCTCGAACACCTATGTTCAGGATGGAGATGTGGTGCATCTCTTCTATGACTTCCCGTCTGACCTTGATCGAGAAAGCGGCAGCCTGGCGGCTCAATATGTGCGCGGCGTCTATGAATGCGCCGATGATACGACGCTGATCGTACAGCTTCAGGGTCATCAGACATATATTGACCCGCTGCCCGACTACTTCATGAGCGTGTATAATTATACGGATCTTGGCGCTGGAATTGTGGCGAAGCTCTACCCTCTGACTGGTGGTACGGCTATCGGTACGGCGGTATCCAACGCACAGGGTGAGGTGACTTTCACGGGCAGCTTCGATTCCAATCAGAAGTATATTCTAAAAACACAGAGCGTTTTAAATAGCTTAGAAGATAATGACAATTGGGGAGATATGCTTGCTGACGCATACTTTACTTATACGGGGGCTTACAGTCTGATTACGCTTCCGTAAAGCTATAATTCCCGGCAAAAGGGCGTGGAAACGCTCTTTTGCCGGGTGAATTTCAGCAGAAAAATCGTATACTATATTTAGGAAAGCAAGGTAAATACTATAATGAAAAAGCTGAGAGCACTTTTTTGCGTATTAATTGTTTTTTCACTCGTTCTAGGAAACATGACAACGACGCTGGCAGATGGACGTCNNTCCATGGGGCGATCACCCGGAGGAGCAGTTCGATTACTATATTCCTGTTAACGACGAATACTTACCTCCGTTGCCATCAAAACTGTCATGGGCCAAGCTACATGGATGGGCTATTGATGGGGTTGAGGGTTCCAGCTATACCGTGGATGTGACAGGAACAGGGAATTACCCTGACAGAACATATAATATTTCTCTTGTTTATGGTACTCCTAATGATGCTACATTTGATTNNACTCTGCGATTATAGCAACAGCTCCGAAACGTTTGGAAAATGCCCGTTAATTAATACATTGCCAGGATTGACAACGAAGCAAATGACGGACAATTTTAATTTATTCGTCACGAACGGAAATAAGATAAAAGTTTCTCTTGAGGATGGAGAAGCGCAAGAGATGCTTTATTTTTATTGTGGTGATGGCAACGGTACATTAACGAAATATACCTTTAACTTTACCATCGCAGCGCCAGATGCTTCGTCAGATCCTGAGCCTGAGGATGTCGATTCCATATCTATCACAGCGCCGCCTTCCAAAGTGGCCTTCTTCGCTGGAGATCACTTTGATCCTGCCGGTATGGTCGTGATGGCAAAGCTTAAAGCCGGAGGAGATCTTGTTCCGATCTTGGGATATTCTGTGGAACCCTCTGACGTATTGACTCTCAGCGATACCCGGATAACCGTCCGTTTCGGAGAGCATACAGCGGTTCAGGAAATTGAGGTCTTGCCCAGCACAGCTATCGGCAACGTGGAGATCACAAACGGCCAGATGATGAGCGATGTTAACTATTTTGGCCTTGAAGGAGTCCAAAAAAAAACCAGGCAATATGATGCCGTCACCCTGTACGGTGAGGCAAAGGGGAAGTTTACCATTCAGGTAGGCGAGGGAGCTGAGGTCTGGATCGGAGATGCGAGACAAACAGTGACAGACGGCGTTTGTAAGCTGGAGCTGGACACATCCAGAGATGGGGCCCGTACGGTA
>DLFX01000187.1:0-2216 GCA_002482405.1 Firmicutes bacterium UBA7709
GCAATGGTGATCTCGCCGCAAAGCTCCATGATCTCTCTCGCCTTCTTCTCCGAATTCTCCTCAAATGTATCGCCGTCTTCTACCACGTCGATATCAGGCACCCCCGCGTCGGCTCTGGAGACCACCTCCATGCCGAATTCTCCGGTGATCGCCTGAATTTCTTCAATCTTATGCCTGTTTTTCGTCGCCGCTACAATTCTCATCTCAAAGTTCCCCCAATATTTCCTTCTGTATTTCGTTCAGTTCCCTGCAGCCTTTTGCCGCAAGGGCCAGCATCTGATGCAGCTGATCCGGCCGGAACGGAGAATCCTCGCCGGTGCCCTGCACCTCGATGTACTCCCCCTGATCCGTCATGACGACGTTCATATCGGCCTTGGCCGCGGAATCCTCCACATAGGGGAGGTCCAAAACGATCTCTTCTCCCTCATCACTCTGCAGAATACCAACGCTGATAGCGGAAACAAAGCTCTTGACCGGAATCGTTTTGATCATTCCGTTCTCCTTCATCCACTTCATCGCTTCCACCATGGCGATAAACGCTCCGGTGATGGACGCGGTGCGCGTTCCTCCATCCGCCTGGATCACGTCGCAATCGATCCAGATGCTCCGCTCACCCAACTGGTCAAGATCCGTCACCGAGCGGAGGGACCGGCCGATGAGCCTTTGGATTTCCATAGTCCTCCCGTCGATCTTGCCCCGGCTTGCATCTCGCTGCTTCCGAGTCTGGGTAGAGCGGGGAAGCATTCCGTATTCCGCCGTGACCCAGCCCTTTCCCGTGCCCTTCAGGTGCTGCGCCGTCTTGTCGTCTACGGAGGCCGTGCAGATGACCTTGGTGTTGCCCATTTCAATCAGGACGGAACCCTCCGCGTGGATCAGATAGTGATTGGTTATCTTAACTTTTCTCAATTCGTCAAAATTTCTGTTGTCTGCCCGTTTCATAGCTACTCCTTTAATAAGTAAAGAACTCTTACGAGTTCTTCATCATTACGCTCTCAATTACGTCGGCTACGTCCTCGCAGGCGTCACAGCAAATTTCCATAAAATGAAGCGTCCGGCTCCAGCCGTAAACCACCAGCGGATCCTTTCCGGCGCTGTTTACATAAAGGTGCCGCGTCGCTTTGGTAAACAGTTCGTCCCCCTCTTCTTCCATTCGGTTGATCTCAACGATCAGCCCGTGAAGGGTCTGGGACTTTCTGAAATTGTGGAATTCAACCAGCGCTTCTCTCAGCGCTTCGCAGCACTGTACGATGATTTCCGCCATCTTCACCGCGTCCGGGCACATGACTCTGATGTTGAACATATACATGCGCATCAGGACGTCCTCGATGTTATCCGTCACGTTATCGATGGCGTCGGCCATGGAGACGATATCCTCCCGCTCAATGGGAGTGATGAACTCCTTTGCAAGCTTTTTCATCATGATATGCCGTTCCACGTCCCCGGCATGTTCGATGCTGTGCATCAGCTTCATCTTTTCTTCCAGTTCTTCCGGGTTGAAGTCATGCATGATCTCGTTTAACAGTTCAGCGGCCTCGCAGGAATAATTGACCAGCTCCACAAAAGTTGCGAAATAATTGTCATCCTTTTTTATTGCCATATATTTTTCTCCTTTGACACTCTGTCGGCCCTTCAAAGCCATTCAGTAATATTCCCATTAAAATATTTTCATAAACAATAGCGCCATCAAAAACCCGATCACGCCGCAGCCGGGGAAGGTCAGCACCCAGGCGGAGACCATATCCCGGACCACCTTCCAGTTTACCGAGGACAGCCGCTTTGCCGCGCCGACTCCCATGATCGCGGTTGTCTTTGTATGGGTGGTGCTGACTGGCAGTCCAAAGATCGAAGCCAGAAGCAGGCAGACCACCGCGGCCAGATCCGCGGAAAAACCCTGATATTTTTCAAGCTTGACCATATCCATGCCCACGGACTTGATGATCCGGTAGCCGCCGATGGACGTTCCCAGCGCCATCACGAGAGAGCACAGCACCATGAGCCAGATCGGAATCTGAAACTGCGTTACGTTCCCCTGGCCTTCCGCCAGAAACATGCCCAGCATGAATACGCCCATAAATTTCTGACCGTCCTGAGCCCCGTGCATGAACGCCATCCCCGCAGCTCCCGCGATCTGGGCGTTCTTAAATACGCCAAAGGCTTTTTTCCGGTCGAAGCCTCTGCAGATGGTCTCTACCGTTTTCACGACGACCCAGCCCGCC
>DLFX01000187.1:2268-10321 GCA_002482405.1 Firmicutes bacterium UBA7709
ATCAGCGCGTGGCTTTCGCTGGTTGGGATTCCAAACCACCAGGCAGCGACCGCCCACAGAACGATAGCGAACAATGCCGCGCAGAGGGCGATCAGCGCGTCTCCGGAGTTTCCTCCGAAATCTACCATTTTATATATGGTCATTGCCACCGTGGCATTTACCATTGTCATGACAAATACGCCGCAAAAATTAAAAACCGCCGCCATGAGAATTGCAGCGCGTGGTCCCATTGAACGCGTGGAAACGCAAGTCGCGATGGCATTCGGCGCGTCGGTCCATCCGTTGACCAGAATTACGCCCAGTGTCAGCAGTACTGTAACCACGAGAGCCGGATTCGAAAATAATTGAACGATGAAATCTCCTAGTGATACTGTCATTCCTTTCCTCCTTTTCAAACGATAATATAATATCATTTTTAGTCAGGCATTACAATAAAATTGTCGAAACCCCACGGGTCAAAAACCGGTGTCTAAACAGGCGTCCAAATGGCCGGAATCTTGCGCCCTAGAAAGCGCCAAAAGCCCCGCATTGCGCGAGGCTTCCACCGATTTCTTTCCATATGCTGTTCTACCGGTTGGTATTCGGGCCAAGTCCTTCCTTTTTCGAATTGTGTCCCAGGTTTTGATTCGGGAAGGTTCCGGGCACTGCGCCTTCCTTCATTTTTCTCTCAGGCTTTTTGCCCCCGGATTTATCCTTGCTTTTCATAAAAATCACCTCGGATTTATCATGCCCTTTTACCGGCCAGCGTATGCTTTTTATAGCTTTGTTTCATCCGGTTTTTATTACCCGTTTAAAATCGCTTTGATCTGATCCATATTTTTTACTCCCGAAGTGGCCCCCGCCGATTCCGTGGACGCTGCCGCCACTGCATTGGCAAAGCGCCCGCAGTCCTCCGGTTTCAGGCCGTCCAGCACCGCGGCTATGAAGCCCGCGGCGAAGTTGTCCCCCGCCCCTGTGGTGTCGATGGCTTTTGCCGGAAAAGCGGGAATCAGATGCCTTTCCCGGCTGTTTTTAACCAGGCAGCCGTCTTTCCCGAGCTTGATGACCACGTTTTTTATTCCATATCCCAGCAGGCAGTCCGCCATTTCATCCGGATTCTCAAGTCCTGTCAGCATAGCGGCTTCCTCTTCATTTGGCAGGAAATAATCCAGATAAGACAGCGCGTCCGCAATATCCTCTATCGTCTCCCTTGCCGTCATGGGAACCATGTCGGCAAATGTGACCACTCCATGCTCCCTTGCTGTTTTCAGTATCTTGCCGATGGTCTCCGGGTCCCTGAGCTTGCTGCAAAAGATACTTGCAAGGGAAACCGCCCTGGCCCGCCCGATAAAATCATAATCGACCTCATCGGAATGAAGGGTGGCAGAGTTTCCATTCTGCGATTTGATGAAATGCCTCTGTCCGTCCTTTCCGACGACGACGACATTGATCCGGGTCGCCGTCTTTGAATCCCTCCGAAGCCGGCTGTGATCCACCCTTTCCTCCTCGCAGCGCTTTACGACGACATCTCCCAATATATCCGTTCCGATCTGGCCCATCAGCGCCGGATTTTTACCGAGCCGCGCCAATATGATGGCCTCATTGAAAGCGTCTCCGCCCGTGGTCAGGCCGACGTTTTCTACCGTGGTGGTTTCTTCATGAAAGATGCCCTCATCCACCGGTCCGATGGGCAGGTCCATGAGCACTACGCCGATACAGACTACGTCAAAACGTTCCATCTGTTCCCTCCCCCGTGCCATCGATTCGGATCTTGCGCTCCGTCCCCTCGTGGAGCAGATCCCACAGCTCCTTTTCCCTGCCTTCGCTGATGGCGTCCCGGTATTGCTGCAGCCTCCCGATGATGCCGTCGATCTCCGCCGTCAGGTTCTCCCTGTTCAGCATGAAAAGCTCGGTCCACATGGTCTCATTGAGCTTGGCGACTCTGCTGAGATCCTTATAGCTGCCTGCGGAAAAACCCTTGTGTTTCAGGGATGTGGGGCTCTTCACATAAGCGCTGGATATCACGTGGGCAAGCTGGGAGGTAAATGCGATGATGCGGTCATGCTCCTCAGGCGTCGAGAGCTGAACGTGATTGAAACCCAGCGAAAGCCAGAATTTTTTCAGCCGGTCCATCTCCTGGATGGCCATATCCGTCTGAGGGGTCAAAATCATGGACGCGTGCTTAAATAAGGACTTCTGGGAATGCTCAAACCCGGAAAACTCGATCCCCGCCATAGGATGCCCTCCCACATAGGAGAAGCCCTGCGACCCGGCGATGGGGTAGATTTCCGAACAGACCGCCTCCTTGACGCCGCAGCAGTCGATGACCACGGCTCCCTTTTTAAACCCGCTCCGGTGTTCCTTCACAAATTCCACGGTCGCTCCCGGATAGAGGGCCAAAATGACATAATCACACTCCCTCATCAAGTCGTCCGTCAGCCTTCCGTCGATGGCCTCCAGCAATTGCGCTTTCAAAATGACCGGTTCCTGCAGATCCGTTCCGTATACCTCATGGTCCGTATTCTGTTTGATCGCTTTGGCGATGGACCCTCCGATCAGGCCCAATCCTACGATTCCTGTTTTCATGACTCCCTCCTTCTCCATGATGTCCTCATGATGTCTCCCTTCTCCATGATGTCCTCACGCCTTGTACGCGAAGGGCAGTATCTGTCTGACGCATTCCGCCAGGTCTTCAAAGGCCTCCGGGGTCAAGGACTGCTGTCCGTCGCAGAGGGCGCACAGCGGGTCGTTGTGGACCTCGATGAGAAGGCCGTCGGCCCCCACAGCCGCGGCTCCCAGCGCCATGGGCTTCACAAGCCTGGAAATGCCTGTCCCGTGGCTCGGGTCCACGATGACCGGAAGGTGGCTCATGGTTTTCAGCAGCGGAACTGCGGACAGGTCCAGGGTATTTCTCGCCGCCGTTTCAAAGGTCCGTATTCCCCTCTCACAGAGGATGATCTGCCCGTTTCCGCCTGCCATGATGTATTCCGCGCTCATGAGCAGCTCCTGAAGCGTGCTGGAAAGCCCCCTCTTCAGGAGGATCGGTTTCCTGATCCTTCCCAACTCCTTCAGCAGTTCAAAATTCTGCATGTTCCGCGCCCCGACCTGGATCACGTCCACCTCTTCAAACAGATGAAGCTGGGAAAGGTCCATGATCTCCGTCACGATAGGCAGCCCCGTGATCTTCTTTGCTTCAACCAGAAGCTCGATCCCCTGCTCCCTCATTCCCTGAAAGGCGTAAGGCGAGGTTCTGGGTTTAAACGCGCCTCCCCTCAGCAGGGCGGCTCCCGACGTTTTCACGCTCTCGGCTACGGATATGATCTGCTCCTTGGATTCGACGGAACAGGGCCCGGCGATGAGCTGGAAGTTCCCGCCTCCTATTTTGATCCCGTTTACCTCCACCACCGTATCCTGCGGGTGAAATTTCCGGTTTGCGTTTTTATAGGGTTCCGAGATCCTCTTCACATCCTCTACGATATCCAGCGCGGCGATCAGATCGATATCCACTGCCGAAGTGTCTCCGATGAGCCCCAGGATGGTGGTGTTCTTTCCCTGGGAATAATTGATTTCCAGATCCAGACTCTTGAGCCATTGGATCAGATTGTCCAGCTTTTTCTGATTCGGGTTATCCTTTAATACGACGATCATTTTTTCATTCCTCCTGATTAATATAGTATACGCCCGGTCAGGCGCGTAACGGAAAAATTTCTGTCTATCAAGGATTGATGAAATTTCCGTAAAAAAACTCCGCAGTGAATTCCACTGCGGAGCCTATTCGTCTACTGATGTTTTCTAATTAAAAACAGCATGGGGCGCCTTTTGCGGTGAAACTCAAACAAGCCTTACTTCCGTAGTAATAGTAGGAAGTAAAGCTAACGTAAGCGTATTCTGCTGCAAATACCGGCTTAAACATGACATTCTCCAAAATCGTTCTTAATTTCTCATATCATAGCACACTCAAAATGCAATGTCAAATCCTAACGTCTAATTCCTGCATTACCCGGCTTTCTCCGTTTTCAAGCAGCACAAGCCCGGATTCTCTCAGCGTTCCGGCCATTCCCGACGAATTATACATATTCATCTGGGTGCCGACGCTTCCCAGATAGATCGCCCCGATATTTTTATCCGTCAGCGCTGCCAGCACGCTGTTTCCCCTCTCGTCGTGATACCAGATCTTCAGGTGATCGAAGATAGAATCGTTCTCATCGATCCAGCCGTTGCCGTCCTCGTCGTAGGCCGCCAGCTCTCCGTAGCCGTCGTCTGTCTGCGGACCGAAAAGCTCTCTTCCGTCGTCTATCGTCCCGTTATCGTTCTTGTCCAGCACCAGATAGCCGCTGTTTGCGCCGAGCATCCGCAAGGTATCCTGTCTGCCGTCAAAGTCGATGTCAAAGGACATCGTCCTGTCCGTAAAGGAGGCCAGTCCGCCGTCGAAATTGATCACCAGCGGGTCTTTCAGGGCGTCGCCTGCCTTGAGCTCGAAACTGCTCTGCCTAACGATCGCCTGATCGATGTTGAAATTCAGATTTAATTTGATTTCCCTGCCGTCAGCGGTTTTTACAACGCCTTCTGCTGCAAAGGAAACCCTGCTCCTTTCGGTCTGTATCTCGTTGCGGTTATAGATCAGACCAAACCCTGCGGAGGGTTGCCCGCCGCCGGAGACCCGCGTCAGATTTCCTGCGAACTGTCCGCTTCTATCGTAACTCCCGGATGACGGCCTGACCTTCGGTACGTTGAGCTTGACCTTTTTCCCGCTTAACCGGGAAAGAAACTCTTCAAGCATCATAACGATCAAGTCCACCTGACGAGCCTCAGGATCCTCAACCGTTTCAGATATGGATGACGATGCCGAGTTGCTGATGCGTGCGGTCTGGCGTGAAAACTCCTGGACATCCACCGCCGCACCTGCGTTTGAAGATCCCTGACCCGTCACCCACATGTTCAGCTCTTCGTCAACATACGAAGCCGCCGTAGTCTGGCTGCTCCCCTGCAGATTCATGTGTGCGCTTTCGATTCTCATTTTTACTACCCCCTTGCGTCCACAGCATATAGATACACTCTGTACTTATTATATCGGCAGCCGCAGGGGAAAAATTAGAAGCGGGGTCCACCCACACAGAGGAACCGTTTACTCTGACAAACGCTTTAATAGTTGTCAAGCGGATAGTTTGCTCAAAAAAGCGAGTGTGGAGTAGCCATGTTGCTTATCCTGTTCAGAATTTTAAGTATGGAGTAGCCTTGTGCTCATTTTTTTAAGGATGGCGTATATTTTCCGGCTCTAACGGCCTTTAAGCCGTAAAAACATACTCCTGGCTTGGATTTTTGCACACGTCAACGCGCTTGGCTACTCCATACCCGAAATTTTGAGCACCAGCGCGCCTGGATTCCCTAATCTTAAATTTCGGAGCACCTTGAAACCTTTTAAAAATTGCGGAGGCAATCTGAGACAATCTTCTGACTCGTACTGTCTTCCCGCACTACCTGCACCGCGCCAGCAGCGCTTCCCATTGCCGGTCCACATGCTTCTGGACTTCCCCGATCATCCACTCGTTTCCTTTCTTAAACAGGTGCTTGAACCTTCCCTGCTTCTTCAGGTACTCCTCCACCGGCAGCTTTTTCTTCGGCTCATAGCTGAGCTTCCAGACCCCGTATTCCACCTCAAACAGCGGCCAGACGCAGGAGTCCACCGCCAGCTTGCAGATCTCAGCCAGATCCTCTGCTTCATAGCGCCAGCCCCGCGGGCACGGCGACATGATATTGAGGAAGGCGGGCCCTTCCGTATAGATCGCCTTTTCCGCCTTTTCGTGAAGGTCCTTGAAATTCCCGATAAAGGTCGTCTGGGCGGCATAAGGGATGTTGTGGGCCGCGATGATGGCGGTGAGATCCTTCTTGTTCTGGGGCTTTCCGGGAATCACGCTTCCCGCCGGCGTCGTGGTGGCGTCGGCAAACCTGGGAGTGGATGAGGATCTCTGAATTCCGGTGTTCATATACGCTTCGTTATCATAGCAGACATAGACCATGTCGTGGCCCCGTTCCATGGCTCCCGAAAGGGACTGGAGGCCGATGTCGTATGTGCCGCCGTCGCCTCCGAAGGCAATAAATTTAAAGGTGCCTTCGATCTTTCCTCTCTTCTTCAGGGCGCGGTAAGCCGCTTCCACGCCTCCTGCCGTCGCTCCGGCATTCTCAAAGGCGGAGTGGATATAGCTGTCCTGCCATGCCGTATAGGGGTAGAGGTAGGATGAGACTTCCAGACAGCTCGTGGCGTTTGCGATGACGGCTTTATCTTCAGGTTTCAGCGCCCTCAGCACACCCCGCACCGCGACCCCCGCGCCGCAGCCCGCACAGAGTCGGTGACCGCCGGAAAAGCGTTCCGGTTTTGCCAGCTGTTCTTTTAAACTGTAAGACATTATCTGTCACCTCCCCGTTCTCTCTGGCCGATATGGCGATAGGTTTCGCCCTGATTTCCCGTCTCCGCAATTTCAAACAGCTGATCGTAAATCATAGCGAAGTCCTCCACGCAGATATCCCGGCCCCCCAGCCCGTAAACATAGTTGATCGACTTGGGGCGGTTTACCAGATCGTAAAGAGCGGATCGCACCTCGGCAAAGAGCGGGCCGCCGCATGCGGAAAAGCTCTCGGCTTTGTCCATCACCGCCACAGCTTTCACCCCCGACATCGCCTTCGCAAGCTCTTCCATGGGGAACGGACGGAATACACGGATCTTGATCAACCCGACCTTCCTGCCTTCGGCCCGCAGCCGGCGGACCGCTTCCTTTGCGGTTCCGGCACTGGATCCGATGATGACCAGAGCGGTTTCAGCGTCGTCCATTTCATATTCTTCAAACAGACCGTAGCTTCTCCCCGAAACCTCTTCAAACTTCCTGGCCACAGAGAGGATCACGGCCTTTGCGTTTTTCATCGCCTCGGCCTGCTGCTTCTTGTGCTCCATATAGTAATTCGAGATATCATAAGGGCCCACGGCCATCGGATTTTCCTTTTTCAACAGATAATTTTCGGGGCGGTATTCCCCCACAAAGTCCTTTACCGTTTCGTCGTCCAGCAGTTCTATGTTCTCCACCGCGTGGCTGGTGATAAATCCGTCCTGGCAGACCATTACCGGAAGGCGGACGTCTTTGTTTTCACCGATGGGCATGGCCTGAATGAAATTGTCATAGGCCTCCTGATTGGTCTCGGAATAGAGCTGAATCCAGCCGCTGTCCCGGGCTCCCATGGAGTCGGAGTGATCGCAGTTGATATTGATGGGTCCGGTCAGGGCCCGGTTCACCAGAGCCATAGTCACCGGCAGCCGGGCGGAAGCCGTTACATACAGCATCTCCCACATGAGGGCCATTCCAGCGGATGAGGTTGCGGTAATCGCCCTTCCGCCCGCGGCCTCGGCTGCCATACAGGTCGACATGGCGCTGTGCTCGGATTCTACCGCGACGAATTCCGTATCGACTTCACCGTTGGCCACATAGGTTGAAAAGTACTGGGGGATTTCTGTGGACGGGGTGATGGGAAACGCGCCCATCACGTCGGGATTGATCTGCTTCATAGCGTAGGCAACCGCTTCGTTGCCCGAAAGCCTGTCTCTGATCGCCATCACGCGCCCTCCTTTTCAAGGGAAATCGCCTGGAAGGGGCAGACCTTGTAACAGACGCCGCAGCCTTTGCAGTGCATGAAGTCGAAGTCAAGGCGCTTTCCGTCCTTTACCGGAATCGAGCTGTCCGGGCAGTAGGGCACGCATAGCATGCACTGCTTGCATTTCTCTTCGTGAAAAACCGGGATCATCGTTCTCCAGTCCCCGGTATTTACGAGGACGGAGGTTCCCCCTTCATAGATCTCCCCTCCAATGGTCATTTCCTGCCATGAGGTGGATTCATTGATTTCGCTTGCCTTTTTTATCATCCCGCGCAGACCTCCTCCAGCGACTTTCTGAGAGCGTTCATGTTGCCTTCCACCACGCTGGGTTTGGCGGCGAATTTGTGCCGGAAGGATTCTTCCATATCCTTTATAAAGCGCTCCGAATCCACGATATTGCTCACCTTAACGGCGGCGGCCAGCATCGGCGTGTTGG
>DLFX01000325.1:0-7185 GCA_002482405.1 Firmicutes bacterium UBA7709
ATCATTGGCTCCTTTTTTACTAGCAATCCAACTACATAACCTATAATTGCTAGAGTGATAATCCAAAATGGGATAAGCCAATATTTTTGAGACAACACTATGTAAAGTTCATTTATTACATATAATGATTTCTCTAGTAAGTATCTGTATAAAACAACAATGAACCCTGCCAATATACCTACTATAATACCTTCTATTATGAGTTTAAATTTAAAGCTATTCCAGTGAAATAAAGTATTATAAGTAGCGTTATCATCACTTTCTATCATCGATTTATTCCTCCAGTCTTTTATTTTTACTATGATTTATAAATTTTAATATAATAAAGTAACACACAGAGTCACCTTATTATATTTACAAAGATACAACATATAATATTAGCATTTGTATATATGTATGTCAATATATACAAAATCATGATTATAGTATATATATATTGACATATATATATGATAATGATATGTTTATATATACAGGTAATGCCCACCAGTAAAAATTAATAAAATTTTAAGGCGCTGAATCAATTTGAGCGGGAGAACCAATTTTTGGGGTGAATCTTGTCTTTAAGACAAGTAGGGTTAGTTTCTTCGACCCGAATCCGTCAGCTAATCTCGTAAGCATTAGAAAAGGGAATGATTTGATATGTGTTTTTGACGTACCAATTTTTGTCTGATGCTGCGGAGATAAGCCGCAGTTTTTTTATTGCCGGAGCTCTCCGGCGGAAGGCGCCGCCGATATCTTTGCGGCGTCGCTATTGAAAGGGGTAAGCATATGATAAATAACGAACGCATCCGGGTCGGCATCGGATTTGCCACCGGAAGAAAGGGGTTTCAAAGGGTACTGAGGAGTTATATCTATAATTGGCAGGAATCGGGACTGGTGGACAACGAGAGGATAAACATCAACCTTTTCATCGCTTACGATTTGAGCTATGCGAACACGAAAGTAACGGACTTCACGAAGATTCTGCCGGAATTGGAAGGCCTGATCGACGGTAAAACCTTTATTGGAGACTATGATATCCGAAAGGAAACGGACGAACTCGTGGGAAAAGAAATCATAACGAAAGGGGAAGCGGGGCTGCTCTTTGGAAGGGGTTACGCAGCCAGACGAAACGCGGTTCTCTATTTCGCGATAAAAAATAAGATGGATTATCTCCTGTTTTTAGACGACGACGAGTATCCCGTGGCGGTGACCAACACGAGAAAGACCGCCGTCTGGGGCGGCCAGCATGTTCTGTCAAAACATCTTCAATATCTGCAGGAGGCGGATATCACCCACGGAAGGCATTGCGGATACATATCACCCATTCCATACATCGAGTACAACGACACGATGGGGCAATCTGATTTCCGCACCTTTATCGAAGCCATCAGCAACGATATCCTGAATTGGGACAAAATCAATGCAGTTATGGAAAACGGCGGAGTCACTTATGCCAATACCGCTGTCCTGTCAAACGATTGTGCTTTCGAGGTGCAGGAACAGAACCGCTCAAAATTTATATCCGGTTCCAATCTTGGCATCAACTTAAAGGATCCGCGGCGGGTGTTTCCGTTTTACAATCCTCCCGGGGCCAGAGGAGAAGATACCTTCCTGAGCACCTGTCTTTCAGAGAGGAAGGTGATGCGGGTGCCGTGCTACACCTTTCACGACGGATTTTCCACTTATCAATATCTGCTGGAAGGGGTTCTCCCGATCCACCTTAAATTTATCAGTGCGGACAACGAAAAAATTATCACGCGTTTCTATAAAGCCTGCCTGGGATGGGTCCGCTATAAACCGCTGCTGGTCTATATCACAAACAGGACAGCCTACGAGGATACCATAAAGGATATGAGAGCGCACCTTGCCGCGTCCCTTCCAAAAGTCTGCAAATATTTTCACCAGCCGGATTTCATGAATATCATCACCGAATTGGACCGGTATCACAACAGCGTAAAGACCCACTACCTTGAATTTACCAATGCCCGGTCAGCCTGGGCCAAAATCATGGACCATTTTACCTCAGGACACATAATATAGAGAAGGTGGAAATGGAGGAATTAAAGATTTTCCTCACTGACACAGCTCATAATTTGAATTTAAAGGGGGTACGTGGGAGTGGCTGAGATCATCTATACCCTGCAGCACGGAGAAATTATCGTAAACGGATATGCCACAACCGATATTACGGCGGAGCAAATAGCGCAATGGGCGAATTACCTGACTTACGTGTCCGCTTATGCCTATGGCTTTACAATGGAGGGGGAACTGATTCCCATCGATGATGAGGAGATGATCCAGAATGCGTTCAACACCGGGGTAGCGCCTCTCATGGTGGTGGTGCCTCTTAATGAATACGGGGAATACAGCTATGAACTGGTGAATAAGGTACACACGGATCCCAGGATGAGGGACCGGCTGATCAACAATATCGTGGAGACGGTAAAGGCGAAGCATTATTACGGTGCTGTTTATGATTTCGGATACATACCGGAAACCATCGCGGATGAATTTGTCATCACGGTGTCCAAGACAGCTGCCAGGCTGAACCGGATCGGCGCTTTGATGATCGTTTCCTTAACTCCGGGGCTTTATGACGCCGGATTGGATTACGAATCCCTGGGCAGAGCGGCAAATTTTATTGAACTGAGGGCATTTCACTGGGAACAGGTGAACGAACCGCCCNNTTTCGCCCATCACCAGGGTGCGGGAAATGCTGTCTAGGATTTCCGGATTGGTGGATCCCAGGACGATACTGCTCGGGCTGACAAACTATGGACTTGACTGGAAAACACCCTTTTCCGCAAATTCCCCTGCGGAAATGATTCCTCACATCGAGGCGGAAAACCAGGCGATAAGAATAGGGGCGGTACCGCAGTATGATGCGGAATTGGAATCGCCTCACTATACTTATACCAATGAGACGGGCTCCAGACATGAAGTGTGGTATGAAGATGAACGGAGCACGAGGGTCAAGCTGGAACTGGTGGGGGAATACGGTCTGGCCGGAGTCAGCATATGGACGATCATGAGCCCGTTCCCTGCCGCGACCCAGTCGATCCAGGAGATGTATACCGTAAAGAAGGTGCTCTAAAAGGGAAGGAAACTGTAAAGGGACAAGGTGCCGCGTGCCGCAACAGGAACCGCTGCTTAGCAGCGGCAGAGCTGTTTGATCGCGGCTCTCAGGTCCTCTTCTACCCGGGAAGTCAGAATGACAAGATAATCGCCGGGAATGATTTTGGTGTTTCCCTTTGGAACGATTTCCTTCGCTCCCCGCTTTATTCCGACGACTAAAACACCCTGGGGCCATTCGATGTCGCGGATCATCTTATCACAGACAGGGCTTCCGAATTCTACAGGGATCTCAATCAGGGCGCTCCTTTCAGACTCTTTCCTTTCATAACCGCTTCCTGAGAAAAGCCGTTCCAGCAACGACTCGTAAAGGGGCTCCACCTTAAGGACGTCCGAGAAGAGAAGGGCGATAAAAGAACATGCGGCCACAGGCAGAAGATACATAAACGAGCCGGTCATCTCCGCCGCCAGCATGATTCCGGTCAGCGGGGCTTTCACTGATCCGGACAGCGCTCCCGCCATGGCGCAGACAGCAAAGAAAGGAATGTATTCCGGCGGCAGGCCCGCTGTCTTTACCGCCAGCATTCCAAGAAAGCTGCCGGACAATGCTCCCGCTGCCAATATGGGCATAAAAACGCCGCCGGGGACTCCGCTGCCAAAGCTGGTGCCGGTAAATATGATCTTAAGGATACAGCATATCAGAATAAATAAAATTCCACAGTTCGGGTTTTCCGCGAGCTTGATCAGGTTTTGACCACCGCCCAGGACTTCCGGCAGGAATAAGCCGAAAGGCAGTGCGATCAACAGCGCTGCGGAGGGGCGTAAAAACCACGGGAGCCTGGAGTACAGGCTCTGACATAACAGCAGAGTTTTGTTCATCAAAACTCCACAGACGCCGGAAAGAATTCCGATGGGAATCAACCATAGGTAGAGGGCCACCGGAAGTTGCGTCACAGTGGAAAATTTCAGGATCGGATGCAGCCCGAAAACGGTTTTTGATATCATATCCGCTGTCAGCGCCGATGTGGTAGCCGCGATCAATATAAGGGGAGAGAAACTGCGGTGCACTTCCTCCAACGCAAATAGCATGCCTGATATGGGGGCGCTGAAAGCCGCGGACAACCCGGCGGCGGCGCCTCCTGTGATCAGGTAGCTCTCTTCGAGGGCGCTGTTTCCAATTGCCTTCGCAGTTGCCTGGCCCCCCGCGGCTCCGATCTGAATGGAGGGACCTTCGCGGCCCAGGGAAAGGCCGAAAAGGGATGACAGCAAGCCTCCGGCAAAGCGGACCGGTAAAATGGTGTACCATTTCATTTTTAAACCGTAAAGCAAAACGCCTTCCACCTGCGGAATTCCGCTCCCGGAAGCCATGGGCTCCAGCCTGACAAGCCAGGCGATCAAAAGGCCGACAGCGGAGGCCGCCGCCAGCCAGGGCAGGATCAGAAGAGGATTTCCGGTCAGAAAATGGTATACTTTCAGGGAGAATTCCGTCCCGTATTCGTATGCCAGACGATATAAAACTGCCAGGGAGCCCGCAATAAGGCCGCATAAAAGTCCTTTTGCGGTGATGCTCCATTTCAATTCGTTCAGATTGGATAATAATTTATGGATTTTGCTTTTTGAGGTCTGCATTTTAATTTGACTTTCCTTCTTTAATTTTCCGCTGGAAAATCTGCGGATCTTTGATCCGCAGATTTTCGTCGCTTACACTTTTCACTTTTTTATTTTTTCAGCTCGAACCAGAAGGTGCTGCCTTCGTTTAGCTTGCTCTCGACTCCGAAGCTGGCCTTGTGGCGGAGGAGTATCTCCTTTACGATGGAAAGCCCAAGGCCGGTTCCCATGGTGTTTCTGCTGTGGTTGGAGCTGGATTTATAATATCTTTCCCAGATGTGCTCCAGTTCATCTGACGGGATGCCCTGCCCCGTATCGGACACCTCGCACCGGACAAAGCCATCCCTTTCCGTCACCGTGATGGAGACGTTCTTATCTTCACCGCTGTACCGCACCGCGTTGTTTACCAGATTGGAAAGGACCTGCTTGATCCTGGCCTCGTCTCCGGTCACGATGATGTTGGGGTCGCACTGGTAGGTAAAGTTATAGCCCTCCTGTTCGGAGAGGAGCCAGTAGGAGTTCAGGATGGACAAGATGGAATCCCTGAGGCAAAATTTTGTGATGTTCAAAGCGTCTACGCCGGACTGCATTTTGGAAAGGGTCAGCAGATCGGCGACCAGGAGGTTCAGGCGGTCGGCCTCGTCGATGATCACCTGAAGATGGGCGTTTCTTTTTTCGGGATTATCGCCGGAAAGGTCCCGGATCATCTCCGCATAGGATTTGACCATGGTGAGAGGCGTTCTCAGGTCATGGGACACGTTGGCAATAAGGTCCTTTTGAAGGTTGTCGGCCTTTGCCAGCTCCCGGGAGGTATAATTAAGAGTGTCCGCCAGCTGGGCGATCTCCGAATACCGGCCGCCCTCAAAGTGCACTTCGTAGTTTCCCTCCGCAAGCTTGGACGCGGATTTTGTGATGTTCACGATAGGTTTGGATACCCTGATCGAGATCAGCAGAGACAGCGCAAAAGCAAGGCCCAGCGAAATGAGAGTGACATATTTCAGCTGGTCTGACAGGATCTGAACCGTGGAGGCCACCGGGAACAGCGGGGAAAAGATATAAAGAATCACCTCGTGATCCTTCGTAGCGTCGAGATAGGCGCCGTAAGCAAGCGTATTGTTTTTCCGGCCGCGGTCGCTCAACAGGATCGAGATATCCGGCTTATTGCTCTTGACCAGGTTATCTCTTAATACGGCCATTTCCACGAGATAGAAATTCCCGCTGGGAGAAGACGACCGGTCCAGACTCTGAGACGGAGAGAAGATGATGGTACCGTCGCTGGATTCGATATGGATAAACAAATCGTTCTTATAGGACAGGGAGGAGATATACTCCACCAGATCGTCGTCGCCGTAGTGGCTGATGATGGAATTGGCGATTTTTCTCGTCTGAGATATTTTCATTTCTTCATAATAGGTATCGAGAAAGAAAATCTGCAAAAACCACAGGATGCCCATCAAAAGCGCGGCAAACAGCACAAAATAGAGCCAGATCTTAAATTTTAAGCTTTTTCTGTCTAAATTAAACTTCAAATTTATAACCTACCCCTCGCAGCGTCACGATATAATCCCGGTAATTTCCAAGATTGTTTCTGAGATTTTTGATATGTGTATCGATGGTTCTGTCGTCTCCAAAGAAATCGTAGCCCCAGACGTCGGAAAGCAGCTTGTCTCTGGAAAGTGCAATATTTTTATTGTGAACCAGATAGAACAAGAGGTCGTATTCCTTTGGCGTCAGCTCCGCCTTGACGCCGTCCACGGTGACGGACCTGGCGGGGATGTTGATTTCCAGCCCCTCTAATTTCAGGATGCCGGAATTGTCTGCGGCTGTGGTGTTCCTGCGGGACAGCACGACATTGACCCGGGCCATCAGCTCCTTCGGGCTGAAGGGTTTTACGATATAATCATCGATGCCCAGTTCAAAACCGAACAGCTTGTCGTATTCCTCACCCCGGGCGGAGAGCATGATCACGGGAATATCCTTGATCTTTCGGATCTCCTTGCAGGCGGAAAAGCCGTCCAGCTTCGGCATCATGATATCCATGATGATCAGATCGTAATCGTTCAGTTTGCAGAGGCCGATGGCTTCCATTCCGTTTTCGGCCTCTGCCACCTCATAACCGTTGAACTCCGCGTATTCCCGTATCACTTCCCGGATCTTCTGCTCGTCGTCGACGATTAATATTTTATACATCGCTGTAACCTCCAAAATCAGTTGGTACATATTCGCCCTTGACGGATCATTCGGCGAATCTCTAAAATCAGTCTATAGCGCTAATATGTAGATTTGGTGATGTTNNAAAAGTGGCGTAAGCCACTTTTTATTCGCATGTTATGACGGCGGCGTGCCGTCTATATGCTTCGGTTATTTTCCGCAGGTCGAGATCTTCTTAAGATTCGCGAACCTCGGAATTCCATCTTCCATCGGCACCTTGCTCTCTCCCTGGATGAGGGGAAGCGCATAATCGATGAACGCGGGAAGCAATCCGTTGCCTTCCTCGTTGATCCATTCTCTCGGCACCTT
>DLFX01000325.1:7196-7712 GCA_002482405.1 Firmicutes bacterium UBA7709
GTGTATCCCGAACCGTCGCCTCTGGCAAAGGCCACCATCTTGTCGGTTTCACCGGCTTCCGCAGCCGTGAAGGCTTCCGCTCCGGCCATGTAAGCTTCGTTTACATCTGTTTCGGAGGCCATGTGGGCTGCGCAGCGCTGGATGATGCCGAATTCGATGCCCCGGATCTTGGCGTTGATTTCCGAGCTTGCATAATTTGCAAGGCTTGCGGCCAGGCCGCCCATCTGAACGTGACCGAAGGCGTCCTTGGACTTTTCGCTGGCGGAGAGGACTTCGGAGATATAATTTCCATCCTGATCTACAATACCCTCGGATATGGCGATGAGAACGTCTCCCTTTTGCTCATATACCTTTTTGGTATCTGCGATAAACCGGTTAAGATCAAAGGGAACCTCAGGAAGGTAGATCAGATCAGGTCCCGCTCCCTTAAAGGAGGCGATGGCGGAGGCCGCGGTCAGCCAGCCGGCATTTCTGCCCATGATCTCCAGAACGGTGATGGAACCTGTGCCGTATACT
>DLFX01000140.1:0-196 GCA_002482405.1 Firmicutes bacterium UBA7709
GCTTATCATAAGTATGAGTGCTATCAATATACTGAATTTTTTAGACATTGTACCATTCCTCCAATTTTTTCTCTCAACAGCTTATGTCACTATTATACTTTACCGTGCTAAATTTGTAAAGTAGTAAATTGAAAAAATAACTTCAACCCATTTTGGGCAAAGAAAAAACCGGCTTCGATGCTTGGCATAAAGTCGG
>DLFX01000140.1:207-5591 GCA_002482405.1 Firmicutes bacterium UBA7709
CCCCGCCTGTAAGTGATCAGGTCCTCCGCGATTTCATTCGCTGCGATGGAGACCGGTTTTTCTATGTCAACTTCTGTCAGTTTCGGTTTTCCGTCTATGATATCCCTGGCTCTTTTGGCGGCCAGAATAACCAGCGTATATCGGCTGTCGGCCTTCTGTCTGATCAAATTGATGGATGGATATAACATTTAAATCTCCTCCTTATATTTTGCAATCAACTCATAAATATCTTCCGAGACTCTGGAGTGTTCCGCCTTGATGATGGCAGCCACCCGGGCGACGGCTTCGTCGATTTCATTGTTTACAATGCAGTAATCATATTTGTCGATATAGGCCACTGCCTTTAAGGTCTCTCCCAGCCTCAAATTGATGGCGTCCTCGGTTTCGGAACCCCTTCCGGTGATCCGCTTTCGCAGTTCCGTCATGGAAGGCGGCAGTATGAAGATAAAGATTCCATTGGGATAAGACTCTCTTATTTTCAGCGCGCCCTGTATGTCGATCTCCAGAACCACATCCATGCCTTCATCCAGCTTTCTCATGACCGCTTCCTTCGGCGTTCCGTAATAATTGCCGTAGACCTTGGCATACTCAAGGAAACCGTCCTTATTCATGGTTCTGATAAAATCCTCTTCCGATACGAAGAAATAATTTCGGCCTTCCTCTTCTCCGGGTCTCGGCTGCCTCGTCGTCATGGAGACGGACAGTTCGATATCGATCTTCTCGATCAGCTTTTTACAGATTGTACCTTTTCCTGCTCCCGAAGGTCCGGAAACAACGAATAACAGGCCTTTTCTCATCGTAACTCCTTAACATCATCCTTCTTCTATCTTATATCTTATGAATATATAGAATACAATAAAATACCCGTTATTTCAATACAATTTTCCCTAAAAGCCTGTTTTTTTCGTAGTTCTTCGCAGCGTCACCCGATGTTGCACGGCTCTCCGCAGCGTCATTCGATGTTCTGCACCTGTTCTCTAATTTTTTCGATCTCGCTCTTGACGTCCAGGACCTTGTTGGTGATTTCGATATCATTGGCCTTGGAACCGATGGTATTTGCCTCCCGGTTCATCTCCTGCACCAAAAAGTCCAGTTTTTTCCCGTCGGGCTGATTGCTCTTGGAAATGATATCGTTCAGCTGTATGATGTGGCTGTCAAGGCGGACAAGCTCCTCCGTAATGCTGCATTTATCTGCAAAGATGGCGGCTTCCACGAGAATCCGGTCCTCCGGGATTGTCACATTCGTTCCGATGAGCTCCTTGATCCTCTCCCTTAATTTCTCCGCGTAGGCCTTTGTCACCTCGGGGGATCTCTCCTCGATCTCTTTGACGCGTTCTCTGATATATCCGCCTCTTCTTACGATATCTTCGGCCAGCTTAGCTCCTTCCAGGGTCCTCATAGCGTCCAGCTTTTTCGCGGCGTCAAGGACGGGAGTCTCCAGGCTTTTATATATTGCCTCCTCATCCTCCACATCCGGAATGGCCTTCATGACGTCGGGAAGGGTGGACAGAAACTGGAGTGTGATATCGCCGCTGACGTCAAATTCCGACTGCAGCGCCCTCAGATTATCGTAATACTGTCTCGCAACCATGGTGTTCAGCCTGATGTTGGTATCGTCCTCGGTGATGTTTTCAACCATGATGGATACATCGATTTTGCCCCTCCGGGCGATATCCTTGACGGCGCCCTTCAGCCGGTCTTCCGCGAAAGAATAGCGCCTTGGCATTTTAAACGTTATGTCGCTGTATCTGTGGTTGACTGACTTGATCTCTACGATTATGCTGCGTTTTCCGTCTGTGTACTCGCTTCTGCCGAAGCCGGTCATACTCTTGATCATACAAAGTTCTCCTTGCCTTGCTTGTTATTTTTCATTTTTATGGTATTATATATTGTTATTAAAAGCTTTTCATGGACAGCCGGGCTTCCGGCGTTCCGCTAATCCAGAATACTGCGATTATTATACATCATTTCCAGGAAAAAATCTACAAATCTAAAGATGAAAGGGGACTTGACAATGAGTTTTGACGGTATGGTCACCGGCGCCGTCGCTTATCAGCTGAACCGTGTGCTGGCAGGCGGCAAAATCGAAAAGATATATCAGCCCGAGGCCGATGAGATCATCATGAATGTTCATTCGGCCAAGGATAATTATAAATTATACATCTCCTCAAACAGCAGCCACGCGAGGTTCCACCTGATCGCCGAGACGACCTCGAATCCCCTGAATCCCATGGGGTTTTGCATGCTGCTGAGAAAACACCTGCAGGGCGGCCGCATAACCGCGATCCGGCAGAAGGATTCCGAACGCATCGTGGAAATCTCCGTCGATACCATCAATGAGCTCGGGTTTTCCGTCAACAAAAAATTGATCGTCGAAATCATGGGCAAGCACAGCAACATCGTCCTGGTGGATATCGCATCCAATAAGATCATCGACAGCATCAAGCGGATCTCCATCGACGTCAACCGATACCGGCAGCTTCTTCCCGGACAGCAGTACGTCTATCCCCCGTCTCAGGGAAAAGTCTCCTACTACGGTCTGACGGAGGATCAGCTCCGGGCGTTCCTGGAGAACTCCGGAGACAATACCGCCAAAGCGCTGATGTCCTCCATCCAGGGAATCAGCCCCCTGATCTCAGAAGAAATCGTCTTTCGAGCCGGACAGCTTGCGCCAGCGGCGGCCGATGTCTCGGGCGGCGATATGGCGGCGGCTCTATACCGGGTGCTGAAGGGCTTTACGGATCAAATCGCCAGCGAAAACCCATCGCCCAGAGTCTATCTCCTCGAGGACGGAACCCCCTTTGATTTTCATCTGTTCCCTCTTCGCTCCATATCTGATTATTATCAGGAAATGAGCTTTTCAGACATCAGCGAAGCGGTTTCCTATTATTATTCCCATAAGAGCTCTTCCAATCGGATCCGGCAGAAGTCGTCGGATCTGGACCGGGCCGTGGGAAACAGCCTTGACAAGCTGTACCTGAAAAAGCAAAGGCTGTCCGAGGACCTGCTCAAAGCTGAAAATTCCGATATCTACCGGCTGTACGGCGAACTGCTGACCGCGAACATGCATCAGATCAGGCAGGGGGCGCTCCAGGCCGAGGTTTTGGACTATTATACGGGCGAAAATCTGACCATCCCGCTGGATCCGCGCTTTTCCCCGATTCAGAACGCCCAGCGGTATTATAAGAGATATGCCAAGGCGAAGACCGCCGTAAAGGAGAAGAATATCCAGCTTGAAGAAGCAAACGGCGATATCGCTTACCTGGAATCGGTTCTCGCCTACATCGAAGGGGCCGCCTCCGTGGAAGAAATCGAAGAATTGCGGCAGGAACTGGTGGAGGGCGGATATTTAAGAAAACGGAAAAACAACTTCCGTCCCAACAAGAGCAGGCCCGCTCCGTATCAATACACCACCAGCGACGGTTTCCGCGTTCTGGTAGGCCGGAACAACAAGGAAAACGACATCCTCACTTTTAAGACCGCGTCCGCCAAAGATCTCTGGTTCCATACCAAGGATATCCCCGGCTCCCATGTCATCCTGTTCACCGAGGGGAAAGGCCCTTCCGAAACCGCAATTTTCGAAACCGCGGCACTTGCGGCCTATCACAGCAAAGGACGGGAATCAGAGAATGTTCCGGTGGACTACACCCAGGTCCGGCACGTGAAAAAGCCAAACGGCGCGAAGCCCGGCATGGTTATTTTTACAGATAATAAAACCGTCTATGTAAATCCGGAGAAAAGAGGATAAGTCATGAAAGACAGCGCAGATGCCTTTTTACGGGCATCTGCGCTTTTAAAATTTAAAGATTTAAAAAGCCGACGACGACAAAGCATACGATCGATAACAAGTAGCTTATAACCGCGTAGGGCAAGGTGCCCATCATCTGATAATATGGTTTGATATCAAGGGCGCGTGATGTTATCATCACCGCGTCGCCGCAGACGTAAGTGTTGCTTCCCGCTACGGATGCGCATACCAGGGCTGCGCATGGAAGCAGCGGATCAACTCCAAGGGCGTTTGCCAGCGGGACTACGATCGGCATGAAGATCATGGCCATATCCCAGAATCCGCCGCCAAAGAAGGAATAAACGGCACAGAATGCAAAGACGATTGCAGGAAGCAGCGCTCCATGCAGAATCGGTTTGAGAATGCTGACAACAAAATCGGGCATACCGGTTGCGGTATTGATCTGGACAAGTGTCAGCGCCATGGTAATGATCGCGCAGATCATGACCATGCTCAGAACGCCCTGATATGCATTGTCAAAGATTTCCGCCAGCTTGATCTTTCTCTGAGCGAGCATGAGAACGGCGGTAACGGCGATTCCTGCCATACATCCGGCCATGACATTGATATCGGCCAGAATCGTCACCCCGACCAGGACGACCAGCGGGACCAGGAAATTCCATGGTCTTGCCTTGCTGTTCTCCCCGATAATCGACTCAAAATCAGGGGCCTGAATCTCGACGCCATCCAAGCTTACATCTGTCGTACAGACAACGCCGGTTTCCATTGCAATTTTATCATGCTTCTTAATAACTCCCATCTTAGGAATAACGCCTAAAATTACAAGGATCAAAACGATCAGAGTGATCCACGGATAGAACATATACGGAATTGCCGCAAAATATGCCTGGGTGCCGCTTCCGTTCACAGTGACTCCAAACTGTTTGAACAATCCGGCATAGAAAACGGCCCAAGTTGAGATAGGAATGATAACGCAGTCCGTTGCTCCGGTTCCGTTCACAACGTAGCCCAGCATGGTACGCGGTATTTTGTGGCTGTCCGATACCTTTTTCATCGCTGTTGAAATTGCCATATTGTTCAGATAATCGTCTACAAATATTGACAATCCCAATATGTACGTGATAAATAACGTCTTCTTTCTGCTGTTCGCGTACCTGCTCAGCCATGCTGCAAATTCCGTTACGGCGCCGGAGGAATCCAACAGCGCGATAAGAATGCCGAAAAGGGCCAAAAGCAGGAACAAATAGCCCAGGGTCCCCGCGGAAAAGGCTTCCTGCACTTTACCGAGCCAGGTGGAAGCGAAGTGGATCCCTCCCAGCAGGACCGAACCGACCAGTGATGCAGTCGTGAGGGCTAGAAGCATTCTCTTTGTAGTAAAAATAAGTACAAACAACACCGCAATAGGTAATAAGGTCAAAACTCCCAAGTCCATTGAAACACCTCCTGACAAAAAACTTAATTAATATTGAATGACTGCAACAAATTACATTCTCCAAAGCTTTGCTTTTGATGAAATCGCTCTTCCCGGCCTTGCATCCTCCGCCAGTTCGCCGTTTTGAATAACCGGCACGCCATTGACAAAAACATGTTCGATTCCGTCCGGAGCCGCCATCGGGTCTCCCAAACCCGGGAACGC
>DLFX01000140.1:5613-6376 GCA_002482405.1 Firmicutes bacterium UBA7709
TTCCCCGATCCAACCCTTTGACTTTAGTCCGAAAAACTCTGCGGGCATCAAGGTGGCTTTCTTAACAAACTCCATCATGGAAAGAGCGTCCTGATCTCTTACGATTTCCGCTAATATTTTAGGATAGGTTCCGGCTGTCTGTGGATGGCCGAGTCCCGGCGCCAGATTCGGGAAACCGCCGTCTGTCGAAATCATCGTATAAGGCTGCCGGAGGGCCAGCGTCACCTCATGCGGTTTGCCGACAAATGCGGTGACAGTTGCGTCCGGGTCTGTTTTTCGAAGTTCCTCAAAGGTCTTTTCCGTCAGCCTCTGCCCTACAAAGGGTCCGGTCCCCGCTAAAATATCATGATAGCTGCAGCCGTAGATCTCCTGCCATCNNAAAGACTTCCGAACCGATAGGGCAGGCAAAATCGCCGTATGCTCCGCTGTCAACCGCAATTTTATAGCCCTGGCGATAAGCCTTCTCAATCGTTGGCAGAGACTCTGCCAGCATACCCTGTCCGCATTGGTATACGTGATGGGAAATCAAAACCCTTACCCCGGTCTCTTCCTGGAGTTTTATAATTTCCCTTGTGGCCGCCAGCCCATTCCAGCCGCCGGCTCTTGAATGGATTGGAACCGGTTTATCATATTTTGCAGCCACTTTGGCAATTGCAGTCATTTCCTCCCAGGAAGTCTTCGGAGCATATTCCAGGCCGAAAGACACTCCCATCGCGCCTTCCAAAAGATCCTGCTCCACCCAGTCCGCCATCATTGCGATCTG
>DLFX01000255.1 GCA_002482405.1 Firmicutes bacterium UBA7709
CCCTCCCTTATAAAAACAGTTCGGGTTCGGCCCTTCTCGTCAGGCCCTCCTCCAGCTCATGCTGATGATAGAGGAATCCCGGATCCTCGTAATACTTTGCATGAAGCGGACATTTTTTGATGCACGCGCCGCATTTGATGCAGATGCCCGTAAACTCCCTTACGTCGTCATGGCTGATGGAGCCCATGGGACATACATCCGCGCAGATCATACAGTTGTTGCAATCGTCATTGGTCAAAGGTTTCACCTTTCGGATGTCAACAGGGTTCCCCTTGCGGTCCCGGGGCTGATAATACCCCCGGTATGGCGACGGTTCTCCCTTTACATGGATCGGCTCTGTCCCACTGCCTCCGGCAATCTTTTCAGCGACTTTGGCGGCAAAGTCCTCTGCCAGCGCCATGTCCGCCTCATCGGGTCTACCACCCGCAAGAATGTAGGAAAAGGAGTGCTCTCCGACAAAAGCCGCCGCCGCAACCGTATGTAACCCGTGCTTCTCAAGGATATCCCGAAGCTCAATCAGCCCGTCGTCATAATCCCTGTTTCCGTACAGCACGACNNGGGAACCGCCAGCGCGCCGTTCCCTTCCATGATATCCAGATATTTTAATAAAACGTTCGGCACCCGGCCCGCATAGACCGGAACTCCGAAGACCACGAGATCTCCGGCATTGAATTTCAAAGGATTTTCTCTTGCCTTCGAAAGGGTAAAATCACAGATCCCATACCCTGTCCCCAGCGTTTTCGCCAGATTTCCCCCAATGGACTCCACGATCCTTTGCGTCGTCCCTGTGGCGCTAAAATAGACCGACCAAACCTTTTCAATCTTCATTTTGTTTCGCCTCCCTCTTTTTCCGCTTCTTCAGCGAGTCCAGGACGATCCGGTCATCCTTCAGCTGAAGCGGCATTACGGATACCACAATATGTTTATGCTTTAAGAGTTTCTTTTCGACGTAAACCCTGGTGTCGTTGTGCAAAAATTTATGCCACCACTTCTTCACCACAAATTCAGAGAGAAGCACGGTGATCATATCCCCCGGCTCGTGGTCGTATTCCGAAGACTCGATAAACCTCAGCAGCGGGTCGATGACCCTTCTGTACGGGGACAGCTTGATCACAAGCGGAATATCGGTTCCAAGCCTGTCGTACTGTTCCTGGACCTTGCGGGCGTTTTCTTCATTGATGGCGACGCAAAACGCCACTACATCGTCGCATATGGTGGCTGCGTAGCGCAGGGCGCGGACACTGGCTTTATTGACGCTCCTCAGCGGAACGATGATGGTGTTGACATAGTTCAGCTCTTCCAGGTCGGCGCCGTCATATTCGCTGTCCTCAAGCTTCAGCTGCTCCCTTACGGAAATGTAGTGCTTATGGATCTTATTCATCATGAACACCACGACGGGCAGCAGCACGATGACGACCCAGGAGCCCTGCTTAAACTTTGCAAAGGCGATGATGACCACGACGATGGAGGTTACCAGGGCGCCAAACCCGTTGATAAAGGCTTTCATCTTCCAATGGGCCGTCTTCTCCCGCGTCCATTTCATGAACATTCCCGATTGGGACAGGGTGAAGGAAATAAAGACGCCGGTGGCGTAAAGTCCGATCAGCGACGTGACATCCGCCTGAAATCCGACGATCAGAATGATGGAAATCACCGACAGGGAAATGATGCCGTTGGTATAGCTCAGCCGGTCTCCCCTCATGTTCAGCTGTTTCGGAGCATACCGTTCCTCCGCGATGACGGCAATGAGCAGCGGGAATCCGGAATAAGCCGTGTTTGCTCCAAGGATCAGGATGATGAAAGTCGTCGCCATGATATAGTAATACATGAAGCTGTCGCCGAAAATCTGCTCTGCCAGCAGAATCAGCAGCGCCCCGTTTTTTCCCGGAATCACATGATAAAAGTTCGCGATCATGGAGGTGCCGGCGAAAAGCACTAGGATAATAATGCATAGCAGCAAAAGGACCGTCTTGGCATACTTTGTAGACGGAGATTTGAAATTTGGAACCGAATTGCTGACCGCTTCAACTCCCGTCAAGGCCGTGCATCCGCTGGCAAAGGCCTTCAGCATGAGCAGCAGGGTGATGGACTGAAGCGGCTTTCCCAACTGCGGTTCCGGGGGAACGTATCCGGCCGCAAGCCGGATCATGCCGAAGATGATCAGCGCCAGAATCCCCACGATAAAAGCATAAGCAGGGACACCGAACATTTTGGAGGACTCTCTGATTCCTCGCAAATTTCCGATCATAATCAAGAGGACCATACCCACTGCCAGCATGGTTCCATAGGGCTGTAAGGATTTAAAAACGGAAGTCACCTGCTCCACGCCTGCAGAGACGCTTACGGCTACGGTCAGGATATACCCTACGGCCAAAGCGGATCCGGCAACCATTCCCGGTATTTCACCGAGGTTTTCCTTTGCTACGACAAACGCGCCTCCTCCGTTGGGATAGCTGTCGATGGTCTGCCTGTAGGACAGCATCAGCACGGTCAACAGTCCGATGATGCACCATGACAGCACCGACATCTGCATATATGCGGCGGCTCCCACCGCCGGGATCAGGACGATCAGCATCTCCTGCCCCGCGTAAGCGACGGATGAAATCGCATCCGACGAGAGAATGGGAAGGCCCCACAGGATACCCAGTTTCTGGCCTTTCAACGCGGTATTTTTTAAGGGTTTTCCGATCAAAACCCGTTTTACTCTTTTTAACATAACAAGTCTCAGCTGCCGCTGAGAAGTTCCTCCCGTATAACTTGCTGTCCGGCGGTTCAGCGCCGCTGACAGCATTTATGCTGGAAAATCATGAAGCTTTGCTTCATAGATTTTCGTCGTATAATAAATTTGATGAAACACACTTTCGAATCTTTCAGTACGACCTATATTACATCTTCTTAATTGATGTTTCAATAGGTTTTTCATTGTTCCAATTTTCTAATTTATCAGGCCCCGCCTAGCGCTCTGTAACACTTAAAACTTGCATTATCCGTCGGTAATGTAAGGAATTAGGTGTTACAGAGCATTAGCATATGTACCGCAGGGACGGGGCCTGGAACACCGTCAATAAGATTTGCCGAAACCGCAGTTCGGATAGGTGCATACTTCGCAATTCTGGCAAAGTCCGCCGTGAGCCAGTTTTTTGATGTCCGTCCTCGTGGGAATCTCTCCCGCCAGTATCCTCGGCACGATGAGGTCGAAAATGCTTACCCTGCTGTACATCACGCAGCCGGGAAGTCCTACCACGGGAACATTTCCGATATACGCCAGCATAAACATCGCGCCGGGCAAAACAGGCGCTCCATAGGTGATAATATGCCCGCCGGCCTTGCGGATCCCGGAAGGCGTCCTGTCATCGGGGTCGACGGACATGCCTCCCGTAACGCCGATCATGTCCACGCCCTCGTCGATGAGCTGCTTGATGCAGTCCGCGATCATGTCCTCATCATCATCGGCAAAGAGTTGATTCACCACTTCGCTGCCCAGATCGCCGAATTTCTTTTTCAGCACCGGGCCAAAGGCGTCTTTGATCTTGCCGGTATAAACCTCGCTGCCCGTGGTGACCAATCCTATCTTCAGCTTCTTCAAAGGCCGGACCTCGACAAGGGGACCGTTCTGCAGCACTTTTTCCGCGCCGGTCACAATGCTTTCGTTGACAAACAGCGGAATGACCCTGGTTCCGGCAACTTTCTGTCCCTTCTTTACCAGCTGGTTTTCATGAATGGTGGCAAACATGATCTCGTCCTGATCGATGAGCCTGTTCAGCATGGCGGTATCGATCTTCAGCAATCCGTCGTAATCCGCCACCATCTCGATTTTACCTTCTCCCGGGGCCACCAGTCGGATCCCGTTTCCGGCGCCGGCCACGGCGATGCGCATGGCTGCCTCATCCTCATGGACGTCCGTATCCTCTTTATCCACTACAAAGAGGTGCCTCTTCCCCATGCTGAGCAGTACTTCGATGTCCTCCGGGGCGATCACATGGCCCTTCTTAAACTTGCTTCCTTTGAATTCTCCCGGGATGATCTGCGTCAAATCGTGAGCCAGAACCATACCTACCGCATCATATACTGAAACTTCCTTCATAATCAATTCTCCTTTGTAAAATCAAGAACGGCCACGCCCCCATTGGGAATACGGCCTTTAAGCTCCTCCGCAAGCTCCGTGCGGCGCAGATTGCTGAGAAGTACGCCGATGACGCCGGAGTGAGACACGATAACGATATCCCCCGACTTGTCCTTTGCTTCCCGTTCTGCTTTTAATATACCCTGAAACCCTTTTATTACCCGATACTGCAAGTCATAGAAATTCTCGCTGCCGTTTCCATATTTATACGTCAGGAGGTTTTCACCGCGCTTCCTGTATTCCTCGGGATATTTCTCCCGGATCTCGCTGATATAGCGCCCGTCCCATTCTCCCAGAGCCATTTCCCGGAACCTGGGCTCGGGCACCACNNTCCCACGCCCCTTGAATCGTCTTTCCCCCGCACTCCAGAGTCCCGGCCCAGCTGATCCCTGATGATCTCCGCCGTTTCCATCGCTCTGGATAGATCGCTTGCGTAGATACGGTTTGCGGATACGCCGTATCGTTTCAATTCTTCCGCCGCGAAGGCCGCCTGCTCTCTGCCCTTTTCCGACAGCGGGATATCGGTCTGTCCGAGGAAAATCTTTTCCTTGTGCTGCCTGATCTCTCCATGTCGGACGAAAAACAGCCGCCTCCCTCTCAGTTCTTCTTCAAAACCCGCTCCGGCCCCTTCGCCGTCTGTCTGCCGTCCCGCCGGGTCCCGGGCTCTTTTTAACCGGCTTTCGTAGTATTCCAATATCTCCCGATACCCTTCCTGGGTGTCCATGTCCAGAACCACGGATTCCGTGCCGACCTCCAGCCGGATCAGTCTGTCCTCATACCGGTTGGTGATCGCCTTCAGGCCTCCTTCTCCGTCATAGGCCAGGATTTCCGAACCATATTGCGCCGGGATAAATAAAGGGTGTCCTTTTTTTCCGCGGAAACAGGGGACGATAAATGCCGACGGATCCTTTTCATGCTCTCTCAATATCAGTCTGAGCACCTCGGCCGGAATCAGAGGGCTGTCCACAAGCATCAGGAAAAATCCCTCAGGCGCTGCTCCGCCTTCCGCCGGGCATCCTTCCATGGCTTTGGCAATCCCCGCTTTGATGGAGGTAAACATCCCCCGGTCAAAGTCCGGATTGTACGCTTCAAGAATCCCTTCCGACGCAAAAACAGAGCTCAGGCGCTCTCTTTGAAAGCCTGTCACTCCGATGATCCTGGTTATTCCCGCATTCTTCAAAGCGGATGAAACCTGTTCAACGGCAGTCATATCGCCTATTTGCAATAGCGGTTTGAAAGCGCCCATCCGCGAAGAATAGCCTGCCGCAAGGATCAATCCGACGATTTTACCGTTCTCCATGGCCCGCCCTGACTTTTATCATTTCTCCCGCTATGCTGATGGCGATCTCTTCCGGCGTTTCCGCAAAGATGTCGGTGCCGATGGGGGAATAGACCCTATCGATCTCCTCCTGAGAAACTCCTTCCTCCCGGAGCATGCGGTAAAGCTCAGCCACCTTGTGCCTGCTGCCGATCATGCCGATATACGCCGTCGTCCGTTTCAGTGTCTGCTTCAGCACGTCGTAATCTCCGCTGTGCCCTCTGGTAACGATGACGATATAGCTGTTTTCATCTGTTTCCATGCCCTGGTACGCGTCCAGAAAACTGTCGATGACCACGACCTCATCCGCGTCCGGAAAGCGCTTCCGATTGGCAAAATCAGGCCGGTCGTCGATAACCTTTGTAGAAAAGTTTACATACCTTAAAATGGGCTCCAGCGCCAGGCCCACATGACCCGCGCCGAAGATAAACGCCGTCGCCTTTACGTCAAAATCCGCGATGAATCCGCCGGCATTTGACGCGTCCACATAATCGATGCTCACATCCGCGTCTCCGCCGCATCTCATGTCAAGACCCTGCTGATCCTCCGGCGTCAGGCGGAAATGGTAGATCTGCGATTCCTTTGTCTTGAAGGTCTCCAAACAGATCCGCTCCACCTCGGCCTCCAGGCTTCCGCCGCCCACCGTGCCGTACCGGGTTCCGTCCTTCTGCATCAGGAGGCAGGCGCCTTTCTTTCTCGGAGTGGAGCCCTGGGTGTCCACCACCTTGGCGATGACAAAATCCTCTCCCCGCTCGATCAGGTCCTTGCCGATATATGAAATCTTGCTCATAGTAAACCTCTTTCCACTGCTGTTATCTGCGCTTATTATATTTTGCGGGCATCGCCGGGCAAAATATATTGAATCGACCTTACGGCAACGGCCTCCGGCCTCCGACTCGCTGCGCTCGCATGCTGTTCGTTTTGCCAACCAAGCAAGCTTGGGGCAAAACGGCAACGCCGTTTTGCGGCACCACCGCATATTGATCATTGGATTCATTATACCATGCAATCACAAAAAAGTAAGTAGTCCAGGCCCCCTATTTATCTATGATTTTGCCGTTCTTCATCACGATCCTGCCGTCGGCAAACATCCCGCTCTCGCCGGGGTCGTGTGTGATCAGTATCGTCGGAATCTGGAAGTTCTTTTTAAAGAGAGCAAACTGCTCGTATACGATTTTCTTCGTCTGCTGGTCCAGAGCGGAAAAGGGCTCATCCAGCATCAGCAGGCCGGGCTTTGTAACGATTGCCCTGGACAGCGCGACCCGCTGCTTTTCCCCGCCGGAGATCCGTGCCGGATGCTTTTTCTTCAGGTGGGCGATGCCGAAGGTCTCCATGACCCCGTCCGCATATTTCAGGAGGGCCTCTCTCTTATCCCTCTCCCGGTACTCCGGTTTATTTTTAATCCCGTAAACGATGTTCTGGTAGACCGTCATATTGGGAAACAGCGCATAATTCTGAAAGAGATACCCGATGTTCCTACGCCTGGTCGGAACGTTGACCCCTGCCTCGCTGTCGAAAACGATCCGGTCTCCGATGGAGATCCTGCCCGACTCAGGAGTCAGCAGGCCGGAAATGCAGTTGAGGATCGTCGTCTTGCCGGCTCCCGATTCTCCCTGGATCACCAGAACGCCTTCTTTGAATTCATATTCCACATCCACGTCAAAGTGGTCCAGCCTCTTCTTTATTTTAAAATACATGGGTCAACTCTGCTTTCCGATGTAATTTTTCCGCTTGAGCCACGCATTTAGGCCCAGGATCAGGGCAAAGCTGAAAAAGACCATGAGGATGACCAGCGTATTTGCCGTTTCGGCATGCCCTGATTCGACGGCAAAATAGATCGCCGTCGGAATGGTCTGGGTCTTGCCGGGGATGTTGCCCGCAACCATCATGGTGGCCCCGAACTCGCCGATAGCCCGGGCGAAGGCAAGGACGATCCCGCTGATGATTCCCGGCCAGGCCAGAGGGAAAACTACGGTCCTGAAAATTTTCCATTCGCTGCTTCCGAGGGTTCGGGCCGCCTGTTCATAGATCGGATCCAGACTGATAAAGGCGGACTTTACATTTTGATACATGAGGGGAAGGGAGACGACGCAGGAAGCGATCACCGCGCCGACCCAGGTAAACACGACCTGGAGATGAAAGGTTTCCAATAAGAAGCCGCCGATCCAGCCTCTCTTTCCAAAAGCGACCAACAGCAGATATCCCATCACCGAGGGAGGCAGGATCATGGGAAGGATCAAAACAGTCTCCCAGACGCTCTTGCCCGGTATTCGCTTTCTGCTGAGAATATATGCAAAAAAAACGCCGAAAAGGAAAGAAAAAATCGTTGCAATCGTCGCTATTTTCAGTGACAGCAGGATCGGCGGCAGCAGCATCTGATTCTCCTTAAAGGACTGTAAATCCATACTTTTCAAATACGCCCCTTGAAAAATCCGACTTAAGAAAATCATAGAATTTCGAGGCGGCGTCCTGCTGGGCGGAATCCTTGATCAGCGCGGCAGGATAAACGATGGGATCATGGCTGTCCTCGGGCATGTCCATCACCACGACCCCCGACTTCATGAGCAGGGCGTCGGTCTTATAGACAAAGCCGCAGTCCGCGTTTCCCGTATCCACGTACTCCAGGACCCCTTTGACGTCCTTTCCGTAGACGATCTTGCTCTGGATCTGATCCCAGACGCCCAGCTTTTCAAGGGACTGCTTCGCATACTTTCCGGCGGGAACGGTTTCGGGCGTTCCCACGGCGATGCTCGTCACTTTATCGGTAGTCAGGGCGTCATAGCCCTTTATGGTATCCGCCTTCTCTGCGGCCGCAATCAGGGTCAGTTTGTTCCCCAGCAGGTCTTTTCTGGAATCCGCCACGATCAGCCCGCCGTCCTCCAGAGTGTCCATGTTGGCCTTGGAAGCGGAAATGAAAAGATCACAGGGCGCTCCTTCCTGAATCTGCTGCTGCAGGCTCCCCGACGCTCCGAAATTGAACTGGAGATTGGCGTTGCTCTCTTTTTTGTACTCCTGCTGGATTTCGCCCAAAGCCTCTGTCAGGCTTGCCGCCGCTGAAATGTTTACGTCGACCGCTTTGTCGGTGGGGGCCGCGGGCGCCGCGTTTTTATCGCTGTTCTCAGCCTTTCCGCAGCCCGCAAATGCCAGCGTGAACACCATGAAAAGCATTAAAATCACACTTGTTTTTTTCATATTTTTCTATTCTCCTTTTTTCACCATTCTGCATTTTCCCTTTGCTTTGTCCTATATTTTTTGCCTTTGCCTTTTTAATTTGCCTCTGTATGGTTAAAGTCTTTCCAACAAGAGCAAACTTAAACTAACAGAGGAAAGAAAATTTTCTACAGTCGAAAATTTTCCTGTAATGCGGTATAATAAAATTACCGGGAAGATGAAAAAGTCGTCACTTTATGCTGAAATATCATATTCAGGAGGAAAAAGGATGCAGGAAGAAATTTTATATACGCCGGAGGAGCTGGCAGGCAAGCTGAAGCTCTCCAAGTATACGGTCTATGAGATGATAAAAAGAGGAGATATCCAGGCTCATCATATCGGGAGGAGCATCCGGATCTCCGAATCCCAGCTGGAGCTTTACTTCATGAGCATCAGAAAATCCGAAAACGTTTACGATGGAGAGATCGTTCCCGAGGGCGACGAAAAATACGCCGTAATAAACGGCGTCAAAATCTGCGTTTCAACTGAGCTGGAAGGAAAGGTGAAAGTTTCCGTGCGGCCGGAGGATATCATTCTGAGCGCCGGACCTCTGGTCAGCAGCGCAAGAAATGTGATGAAGGGCACGGTGACNNAGCAAAGGCGCCAGAGTTTTGATCGATGTCGGTATCCCCATGACGGTTTTAATCACGAACCGTTCCCTGAAAGAGATGAATATCAAGGTTGGAGGAGACCGCTACGCCGTATTCAAGACCATGGCTGTAAAGGTCATCAAATAAGGAAGAACTGCAAGCAGTATTTGAAGTTCCCCATTTCAAAGCGCAGGTTTTTATGAAATTCCCTGTAAAACCTGTCGAACAGCTCCCATTCCTCTTCAGAGATCTTCTGATATCCGTAGGCCATCTTCAGATAGATCCGGGTCAGTTGTGTGAAATTCACTTCATACACGGCAAACCGGTCCAGCTTCTCCCGGAAGGAATCCGCATATTCGAGCAGGGTAAGGCCCTTGGGTCTTTTAAGCCCTGCTTTTTTCATCTTCTTTATAAAGTAGAGGTACAGCTCTGTGGCTCCTTCCTCGTATGTCTTTTCCCTCAGGTTTGAGTACCACCTTTTTCGCCGGAACAGTTTGAACCAGAAAGCAAGGGCAGCCAGCAGAACCACCGCCGCCAACCTGGACCAGACCCTGCCTGGGTGCATTTTATAGGTGATCGCCAGGGAATTCATGAGGCCTTGGCCGTTTCCGCTGTTTTGCTTCTGCTCACGGTTCTGCTCTTTCTGCTGGTCTTTCAGCTGCTGCGGACTGTCAGGCTTTGCCTTTTCAGGCTCCTTCGGCTTTTCCGCGACGATGATCTTCGTGGCGGAAATGCCGAGATCCTTCAGAATTTTTACCGACATCAGCCTCTCCGCCAGATCCCGTTGGTTGGGCTCGGGGGCAAGAGGTCTGACGACGCCGTAGTACAGTCCTCCCGAAAGCAGCGACGCAATCAGCGCGATGACCGCGGCCTGAACAAAATAAGCCCGGAAATCGACTTTAGCCGTCTGGCCTGCCGCCGCGGTCCGGCTGTGGACGCGGTTTAAAAACAACGCCGCCATGCCCGCCGCCATGGCGAGGTACCCCGGCAGGGATACCGGATATTTCAAAAAGTCAAAGGCCGCGATCAAAAACGTTCCGGCAAGGAAAAGGACCGCGACCCCGGTTTTCGATCTGGAAGCCCAAAAGACTGCGATGGCCGCCGTGCCCACGATGACCCAGTACAGGGCAGGTNNGCCGGAAAACGCTCCTCTTTGGTACAGCGCAAAAGCCTCTCCCAACAGGGCGACGGCAGTGACGGCCACGGTGATCCCGCGTCCATATCGATTCGAACGAGCGGCAAAGAGTACCGCCATGACTCCAAAGCACACAGCCGCGGTTATTCCAGGGGCCGCCGGCCAGGGAGCCTTCATTTCGTATCCCGCAAACACGTTGACGGAAAGTCCCCAGCAGACCAGAACGCAAAATATGAACTCCCCGATATGTTGTCTCAAACGATCCTTCATCATAAAATTCTCCACTACTCTCGCTCATCCCCGGCTGTGACGATGTGATATCTGACGCCGCTGTCCTCAAGAAACTCCAGGGACGCCATCTCGGTTCCCGCCCCGCCATCACAAAAGCCCGGCGGCGCGATATAATACAGCTCGGGATTCCGCTGCTGCTGTTTTACCGCAATCAGCTCCTGGATCAGGTCCTCGGTGATTCTTGAGGTGCAGAGAAAGATGTTGGACCCCTTGTTGCCGAGGCGGCTTTCCATGTTCAATATCTCTGCGCCGTCAGGCAGACCCGGCTCCGGCTCCGTATAAAACCCGGGCAGTCTGGGAACCAACTCCCGATAGTCCTGCTCCCCTTTGGGGATCGCCCTTTCGATCTCCCGGTCACGGCCGATAAAGAGCAGAGAATATTCCACGTCTTTGCTTAAAGCCTGCTCGGCGAGGGAAAGGGCCGTTTCCACCAGACAGTCGTAGATATCCGGCATCACTTCNNCCCCGCCACAAAATCCATCACCACTGTCAGGTCGTTTTTCTTGCTGCTTTCCGTAATCCTGGTCATATAGGAAAGAGAATGGGCGGAAAGCTTCCAGTGAATCCGCTTCATGGGATCTCCCATGGCGTATTCCCTGACGCCCGTATAATCAAAGCCGTCGCTTACGGCTCTCTTGGACATGTTCCGGCTTTCCGTCAGCTGCCGTTCCCGCAGACGGATCTCTTCCGTCACAAAGGTTCTCGGAAGCACGGTGACCCGGAAGGTCCCGCCGCCCTTGATTCCCATGGGGAAAATGCCCAGGGGTTCATAGATCTTCAGCTCCCTGATCCCATAGGTATAGACGCCGATATGATCCATCTTCATGTGAAAGGGAAATTCCGTCTCGCTCTTTCCGTACATGGCAAAGGTCATGGGAGCGACGGAAGCATCCTCTCCGAAAAAGCCGGAAACGGACAGTGCCGCCCGGNNGCCCGGGCTTTCGGACAGATCAAAACAGAGCGGTTGACGATTTTCAAAGAAGCGTCTACGGTTTCCCCTCTCAGGCATACCGCATCCGCGGCCTCTGTCTCAAACCGCACATTCCGCTTCATGATCCAAAGATAGACCAGGGATAAAATCAGCAGAAAGAGGATCAGAAATCCCGGCAAATATCCGTAAATACTGTTGATATACATGAAAACTAAGCCTCCGGCCGCTCCGGATCCACCGGCACGGCGATGTCTTTGACGATGGACCGGATGATATCAGCGGGCTGCTTCTTCCCCACCGCGGCCGAATGGTTCAGGATGATTCTGTGTCCCAAAACATACGGAGCGAGGTATTTCACATCATCCGGGATCACGTAGTTCCTGCCTCTGGAAAGCGCGTAGGCGCGGCTCAGCTTGTACAGCGAGATGCTGCCCCGGGGGCTGCTGCCCAGCTTGATATCGGGGTGGTTCCTCGTGGCTTCAATGATTCGGACAATATATGCCG
>DLFX01000022.1 GCA_002482405.1 Firmicutes bacterium UBA7709
ATTGATCTGGGAAATTCCGGTGGCCTGTTCATTGGAAGCCTTTGCGATGCTCTCCGCAATGCTTGCGGTCCTTTCGATTCCATCTACGATCTGCTTCAGAGCCTGGGCGGTTTCATCCGCAATCCTGGTACCGTCCTGGACCTTGCTCACCGATCCCTCGATGAGGGCCGTGGTCTCTCTGGCCGCTTCCGCGCTGCGCGCCGCAAGGGTTCTGACCTCCTCAGCCACGACAGCGAAGCCTTTTCCGTGCTGGCCGGCTCTGGCCGCTTCCACCGCCGCATTTAATGCCAGAATATTGGTCTGGAAAGCGATATCGTCGATTACTCTGATGATCTTGGAGATATTTGCGGAAGAATCGTTTATTTCAATCATGGAATTCAACATTTCCTGCATTCGGCCGTTGCCTTTTTCCGCGTTGTCTCTCGCTTCATCCGCCAGCTTACTCGCTTCTCCCGCGTTTACGGCGTTCTTTTTGGTCTGATCCGCAATTTCCGCGATAGAGGCAGTCAGCTCCTGAATAGCGCCCGCCTGCTCGGTGGCCCCCTGCGACAAAGCCTGGCTTCCGTCGGAGACTTGAATGGAGCTTGACGCCACCTGTTCCGCCGCCTCGTTGATATCCCTCATGGTGCGGCTCAAGGATGTATTGATGCTGTTCAGCGAATTCTTGATTTCAATAAAGTCGCCTCTATAATCAGCGGTAATGGAGTGATCCAGATTTCCGTTTCCGATTTCCGCAAGGCTAGTCGAAATCTCACTCACATAGCTGAGAAGGTTTTCAAGGGTCTGATTCAGCGCTTTCTTTATCTCCGCGTGATCTCCTTTGTAGTCGCCCTCTACCTTTACGTGAAGATTTCCGGCGCTCATTTCCTTCAATACAGATAAAGATTCCTGAATCGGCTCTATCACGGCGTCCAGGGTTCTGTTGATGCCCCCGATTACATTGCTGTATTCTCCCTTGAATTTGCCCTCGTCCCCTCTGTCCGACAGCCTTCCTTCCACCGCTGCTCCGGACAGGGAACCGGTCTCCTCAACCAGGAGCTGAATGGTTTCTATCATGGTNNGAGGGCGTGAGTTCATCCTCTTCGCTTCTTTTTCCTTCCGCCTTTAACGCTTCAAGGTCCTCAAGGCTTCCCTCGGCTACATGGTTTACTACCTGGATGACGTCAGATACCTTGTCGCATACCGCGTTGATGGATTTGGATATCTCGTCGTAAATGCCGAGGTAGTTTCCCTCCATGCGAAGGCTGTAATTGTTTCTGCTCATGTTCCCCAGGATTTCACGTCCCTGAACCAAAGCGGAAAGGCCTTCTATACAGTTGTTGATGCTTTCCTTGATTTCATTGAAATCCCCCGCGTATTCCTCTGTGATGGGCTGGGGAATTTCGCCTTGGCCGATCTTCTTTATGTATTCCGACGCCTTGCTCAGAGGTCCCACTACGGCGCTTAGAGTTTCATTCAGGCCCCAGATGATCTTGCTGAAATCTCCGCCGTGCCTCGATACGTCGGCTCTCTTGCCCAGCTCTCCGGCGACAGCGGCGTCGGAAAGCATCACAGAATCCTCGATCAGCGCGTTGATGGCTTCGATACAGGTATTCAGGCTATTTTTGATCTGATTGAAATCCCCCTGGTATTCCTGTGTGATCCGGGGCGGTATTTTACCTCTGCTGATCTGTTCCAGACAGGCCGCCGATACCTTCAAAGGATCGATGACCGCATCCAGAGTCTGATTGATCCCTTCGATGAGCTCCTTATATCCGCCTTCAAAGAGGNNTTCCACCGCGGCTCTGGTCAGGCGCCTGGTTTCTTCCGTCAGCTTTCTCAGGGTTTTAATCATAGAGACCATGCTGACAGCCAGGAGATCATTTTCGGAGTGAGGCGTGATTTCAACGGAGAGATCCCCCGTTGCGATGCGTTCCGCAACAAGGGCCTCATGCTTAATGTTTTCAATCATCTTTTCAAATGACTTTGTCAATTCTCCGATCTCATCCTTAGAACCGGCAATGTTTGAGACATCGACATTCACTTCTCCCACCGAAAGCCGGTCAACAGCCGATGCCAATGTCCTCAAAGGCTTGACAATGCGCTTTGACAGCAGGACGATCAGGGCGGCTATCAAGGCCACCGCAAAGATAAAGATTATGAAAATCGTGGCCCGGGACTCCCTGTAAGCGCTGGTAAATTCTTTGTCCGGCATAGAGGTTGCCACCATCCATCCCGTATCGCCGATGGAGGATAGATAGCCGTGGCAGTCCACTCCTTCGTTGGAGAAACGGATTTTTCCAAAGTCTTTTTCCCGGAATGCCTTCCTGAGGTTTTCTGAAACATCGATCTTTTCAGCACTTTGGTTTTTAAAGCTGTCGTTGGGATGGTACACTACCTGATCGCCCTTGCTTACAAGGATATAAGATCCTGTTTTCCCGAGCTTGCGCGCCTTGATCATCTGATAGAGCTGATCGGTGTTCACATCAATCCCCACGACACCGATGAGGTTCTTGGTATCTCCGTCATAAATAGGCGCCATCAGGCTGACAATGATAGCGTCGGAAACCGCCGCCTTGTACGGTTCCGATAAAATGATGCGCTGCTCATCCTGCATCTGCTTGTACCAGGCCTGATCCGAAAGGCTCCACCCATCCGCCTGCACGGCCTTTCCATCCGCCTGTACCAGCACCAGCGTATCGGTATCAACGTCCACGATCCATGATGTCAGAATGTTTTCCGGATCGGTTTTCTGGACATTTACCAGTGTTTTTTCCGCACTGGGAAAGTCCGGCATAGCCATCAAATTTGATCCGGGAACAGTTTCCCTGATCAGGTTTTCAAACTGAGTGTTGGCCGCCATCTGTTCTGCTGTCTCCATGTAGTTTGCAAAGACTCCGCCTATTTCATCCGCGGCGGCCTGGGATTTCGCGGAAAGCTCTTTCTCCGTCAGGTCGGTCACAGAGTGATTGACTGTGTTTAGAATGATACCTCCCGCGGCGCAGTAAATGATCGCGATGGGAATGCCGATCAAAAGCAGAATTTTTGTTACAAGACTTTTCGTATAAATTTTCATGAATGCCCTCCTCGCAAAGTTAAAGTACTTTATCGCAGGCTTTCGCTCCGCAACAAAGTACTAGTAGATATATATCGTGTCAAACCTGAAAAAGTTTAGAATTTCGATGAAAACATTAATAAAAGGTCAATTAATTCAATAAAAAACAGGTGATATCGATCACTAATCGATATCACCTGTTTTGCTTTTTGGTTTTATTCGGCGTTTGCGCCGCAGCACTTTTTATATTTCTTTCCGCTTCCGCAGGGACATGGATCGTTTCGGCCCGGCGTCTTCTCTTTGACGACGGTCTTTGATTTCCTGTGGGCTTTTGTGATCTCCTGTCTCTGCTCCTCCGTCAGGACGCCGTCCCATTGGGGCAGGGTGTAGAGGTGGTCGGCCTTGGCCTCCAGCATATTGAAATAAAGCTTTTCAAAATCGATATCCAGCTTGATTTCCGATTCTTCATCAAAGCTTTTAAAATCCTGCTCTTTTTTCAGGCTGGTATTGACGCCGTCGAGAAAACCCATAAAGATGACCGGGTCTGCCTCATATTTTTCGGCGAGTTCCTTGAAGGTTCCTGTTACCTCTTTGCCCGGCTGCTCCAGAATGCTGCCGTAGATCCGTTTCTCCGCCGAGCTGTACTTTTCCCAGAAGGCTTCAAAGGTCTCGTCTGTCTGATTATCGATCAATTCCTGCCATTGCTCATATAACGTCATTGAATATTTCCTCCGATCTGAATTTGTTACATTACTCTTATGATACTTTTGACCCCGCTGGCGAATTTCGCGGCACTGATCTTTTCCAGGGCTTCATCCAGCCTTGCTCTCGTGACTTCATGGAGAATGAACACGAGGGGAACTTCCCGGCTTTCGTTCAGATCCTTGGAAAGCTGAAGCACCGAGTCGATGCCGATCCCATAAGCGCCAAATGTGGTGGAAATGCTGCCCAGCACGCCGGGAACATCCTTGACTGTCAGATTCACGTAATATTTGTTCTGGCCTTCTCCGACATAACGCAGCGTTTTGACTGCCTTTGATCCGGTATCCTGATCAAAGGCGGCGCCCTTTGCGATGGCCCTGGAAATCTCGATCACATCGCCCATTACAGCGCTTCCCGTAGGCAGGGGGCCTGCGCCTTTTCCATAAAACATAAGGTCATCCACGGCGTTTCCGGTGACAAAGATCGCGTTAAACTCGTTGCTCACCGACGCGAGGGGGTGGTTCTTTGAGACAAAGGCGGGCTGCACATTGCATTCCAGCTGATTTGCCACTCTTCTGGCGGTTGCGAGAAGCTTGATCTTGTAGCCGAACTGATCAGCCAGCTTGATATCATTCTTCGATATTTTCGTGATGCCCGTGGTCGGTATTTCGTTGGGCGCTACACGGCTTCCGAATACGAGGGAAATCAGGATGGAGAGCTTGTTCGCCACATCGATGCCCTCCACGTCCGCGGTGGGGTCCGCTTCGGCAAAACCCTTCTGCTGCGCTTCCTTCAGAACGTCCTCATAATTCAGGCCGTATTCTGTCATCTGGGTAAGGATGTAGTTCGTCGTGCCGTTGACAATGCCGAGGATCTCATCGAACTCGTTGGCTGCCAGAGCCGTGGTAAGGGCGTTCAGGATCGGAATTCCTCCGCCTACGCTTGCCTCATACCGGAACATGACATGGTTCCGTTTTGCCGCGTCTAAAAGAGCGTCAAAGTTTGCCGCTACCGCCGCCTTGTTGGCCGTCACCACATGCTTTCCGTTTTCCAGCGCCTTCAGCATAAAGCTGCTGGCGGGCTCTATGCCGCCGAGCAATTCAATCACGATATCGATGGAGGGATCGAGAAAAATATCGTCCGGATTCTGGGTGAACTGCTCAGGCGCGACGGTAATATCCCGTTTGCGGGTCACATCTTTTTCCAGTATTTTCGTTATCTCTATGGATAAACCCGTGTTTGATTCAATTTGCTTTCGGTTCGNNTCCCGATATTGCCAAGTCCGAGAAGCCCGACTTTGATCTTCTTCATAACAACCTCCTATTTCCACGCAATGATTGCTTTGCGAGCATGATATATTCAACGCTTTCCTGGGGTGAAACAGCCCAGGTTTCCAGAGCATTGCGTTAATTATAATATATATTTGTAAAATTGTCTTTAAAAAATCACAAAAATTTATTATGATGGTATAGAAGTTGCTTTAAGGTCTTCAACGAGATCTGAAGGTTTATCCTTGCCGGAGAATATCCGGTAAAAGAGGATAGCATACTATTATATATTGTACGATTTTTTATATGACAAGCGCGTAGAGGCAGGAGGTAAAGAAATTGACCCTACATATTGTTCTGGTAGAGCCTGAAATACCGCCAAATACCGGCAATATCGCACGATCCTGCGCGGCCACCGGAGCGAAGCTTCATCTTGTAAAACCTCTGGGTTTTTCCATAGACGACAGGACGCTGAAAAGGGCCGGGCTCGATTATTGGCCATATGTTGATCTGGAAGTCCATGAAAGTTTGGCGGAGTTCCTTAAAGAATACAAGGACATGCCCATGTATCTGGCAACTACCAAGGGAATAAGAAATTATACGGACGTTTCCTATGAAGAGAACGCCATGCTGATTTTCGGCAGGGAAACGGCTGGACTTCCGCGTGATTTTATTGAGCAGCACAAGGATAGAACGATCCGGATACCCATGAGTAAGGATACCAGGCTGCGGTCGCTGAACCTTTCAAATTCCGTCAGTATTGTTCTCTTTGAGGCGCTCAGACAGCAGGGCTTTCCCGACCTGGAATAACACGCTCCGAATGAGCAATAGTATGAGCAACAGTATGATAAAATTAATTGGTAAATATTTATTAAATTCAACAAAAACATTGGCACAAGATGATATAGTTATGGTATAATGATGAAGAGATTTGAGAAAACCCCTTCATCATAATGAGGTACATTATGAGACTCGGGTATGACTTGACAATCGAACAATCTCAGAAGCTGGTAATGACGCCGGAGCTCATCCAGGCGATCCAGATCCTTCAATTCAACACGCAGGAACTGGAAACCTATGTGGAAGAGCAACTGCTCACCAATCCCATCCTGGAAGTGCAGCCCTCCGCGGCCGCGGAAGGCGAGGAAGAGAAGGGGGCTGAGGAGCTTCGGGCAAAAAATGAGGACTTTCCGCAGACGCAGGAGGAGTTCAGCTCCGATTTTGAGGCGAAAGCCAACAGCGAGTTTGACTGGGCCGAGCATTTCAAGGAAAGAGAATATGACGACATCAGCTACAGGCAGTGGGAGTATAACGCGGAGAAGAGCGAATACACCTATGAGCAATTTGCGTCTTCCGATGTTACCCTGACGGAAAACCTGATGTTTCAGCTCCAGTTTGCGCCCATCAAGCACAACTGCCGGAATATCGGGAGATATATCATCGAATCCCTTGACGAGAACGGGTATATGACGTTAAGCGTGGAAGATATCGCAAGGGAACTGGGCGTCGGCGAGGATAAGGTGCAGACCGTTCTCGAAGCGATCCAGGGCTTTGATCCCGCCGGCGTAGGGGCGAGAAATCTGAAGGAATGTCTTTTGATCCAGCTCCGGCATCAGGGAAATCACGACCCCCTCATCACGGAAGTGATAAACAATCATCTCGAGGACATCGCCGGCAACCGGCTCAACTATATCGCAAAGGCACTGAACGTGACCGTGAAGGAGATTCAGGCGGCAAGCGACGTCATCAAGGGGCTCGAACCAAAGCCGGGGAGGCAGTTCAGCTCCTCCAGCGAAACGAGATACATCGTTCCCGACGTTACAGTGGAAAAGGTAG
>DLFX01000064.1 GCA_002482405.1 Firmicutes bacterium UBA7709
AAGTAATATTTGGAAAATCAAACCTCGAAAGCGGGGTGGATGAGTAATGGAAATTTTAGTCATGTTCGGCGCAATGCTCTTATTGATCGCGTTGGGTCTGCCAATCGGTTATGCCATCGCCACATCAACCATTATCACATTTATAGGTTTTTCTTCGACACCCCTGCGCATCGTCGCTCAGAACGCGTTTACCGGAATCGATTCCTTCGTTCTCCTGGCAATCCCGTTCTTTATCCTGGCAGGAATCCTGATGAGCGCGGGAGGCGTGGCAAGAAGGCTGATCGATATTGCCGACGCCTTCATCGGGTGGATCACCGGAGGGCTTGGAATGGCATCCGTGCTGACGGCGACGTTCTTCGGAGCGATCTCGGGCTCCGGCGCGGCGACAACCTCTGCGGTAGGCTCATTGATGCTGCCTGAGATGAAGCGGAAGAAATACGGGGACGAATTCAGCGCCTGCCTGATCGCTTCCGCCGGATCCATCGGCGTCATCATTCCGCCAAGCATTCCCCTGGTGGTTTACGGCGTGACGGTGGGCACCAGCGTCGGCGACCTCTTCCTGGCCGGAATCCCCGCCGGGATCGCGATGTGCATCGTGCTGATGATCGCCTGCTACATCATTTCAAAAAAGCATGGTTATAGAGGAAGCGATACCAGGCCTTCCGTCAGAAATATCGCCGTCGCAATGAAAGAGGGTATCTGGGCGCTGCTTGCTCCGGTCATCATCCTCGGCGGAATTTATTCGGGGATATTTACCCCTACGGAATCCGCCGTTGTCGCCGTCGTATATTCCATCATTATCGGCTTGTTTGTCTATAAGGAGCTTGACCTTAAAAAGCTGAAAAAATCATTTTATGAGGCGGCGGTTCTCAACGGGGTTATCGTCTTTATCATTGGATTTTCAGGCGCCATGGCAAAGTATCTGACTCTGGAAAACGTGCCTCAAAGAGTAAGCGAGGCGATTTTATCACTGACCCATAGTCCATTTTTAGTCCTGCTGATCATCAACGTGTTCCTGCTGATCGTAGGAATGCTGATCGACAATATCCCGGCCATCATTATCCTTTCGCCGATCTTCCTGCCGGTCGTTCAGAGCGTAGGCGTCACTCCGCTGCAGTTCGGCGTGATCATCGTCCTGAACCTGGCCATCGGCTATGTCACGCCGCCTTATGGAACAACCCTTTTCGTTGCATCCGCCATTTCAAAGATTTCGGTCGATAGGCTGGCCAAATATGCAATTTTATTCACGTTAGTGCTGTGCATCCCTTTGGCTCTTGTCACCTATTGCTCGGCGTTTACAAACGGGTTTGTGGCATTGTTCAAATAAGCTTTGACTATGCGGTAATCCAAGTCGAATCCTTCAAGAGGCCTGCGAAGCGTCTTTCTCCTTCCAGGCCTCTTTTCTATGGGCTAAAGTGAAATGGATTTCAGCAGCTTGAGATACACGTTCACCCCGGTGCACAGCACTTTCTCGTCGAAGTCGAAGGTATCGCTGTGAAGGGGGATGCCTGTTCCCGTTCCAAGGAAAAGGAACAGCCCCGGGACGCGCTCCTGATAGCAGGAAAAGTCCTCCGACAGCAGAAAGGGCTTCTCAAAGGTATGGAATTCATAATCCGAGAGGAGCTTTTTCGCTTCCGCGAACAGGACAGGGTCGTTGATCACGGCGGGATGACCGTCGGTGCGGATAAATGAGATCCTGCAGCCGTATTTTCCCTCATAGGAAGCGGAAATCTCCTCGATCCGCCGGAACATGAAATCCCCGGTATCCTCATTGAAGCGGCGCACAGACCCCTGCAGGACGGTCTTGGCGGAAATGGCGTTCCGGACCGTGCCGCTCTCCATCCTCCCGAACTTCAACAGACAGTATTCCATGGCCGGGATTTCCGTCTTTTCCATTCGATAGAGCTCATTGACCATTTCGCAGCCGATTGCCAGGGCGTCGGTCCCTTCTTCAGCGCTGGCGCAGTGGACGCTCTTTCCTTCTATGACGATATCCAGCTCGCTTGATTTTGCCATCAATCCATTGGGTCTTGAGCCGATTGCATTTTTCGGGAGCATGGGCCAGAGGTGGAAGCCGTAGATTCGCTTCACCCCGTACTTTGAAAGAATTCCCGCCGCGCACATATCCTCCGCGCCGCCGGTGGTCTCCTCGGCGGGCTGAAAGATGAGAAGCACGTTGTGGGGCAGAGTGTGGATGATCCGGTCCAATTCCCCGGCAAGGGCGAGAAGCATCGACATATGGCCGTCGTGGCCGCAGGCGTGCATGGCTCCTTCATGAGCGGAGCGATAAGGCAGCCCGGTTTTTTCGACGATCGGGAGGGCGTCCATATCGCTGCGCAGGGCGACGGTGTTCTCACGGCGACCGCCTTTTCCGTCCTCCTCCTTCGATTGGAAAAAGGCGCAGATGCCGCCGCAGACTTCGGCGATCTCGCAGTCATACTGCTTTAACTGTTCCATGATGTATGCTCTCGTCTCGTATAATTCATATCCGAGCTCCGGGATGCGGTGCAGTTCCCGGCGGTATTTCGTCAATTTATCTTTCATGAGAAACTCCTTATTAACATTCTGTCCGACCTGTCCGGCGCTTTAGCGCCGCCCGGCAGAATTATGGTATTATCTGAAACTATAGAACAGGTCCGGGGATTAGTCAACCCAAAATCCGACGGGAGGGGTCCTGACCACTGTAACCTGCAGCTTTTCATAAAAATTAAAAAAACACTTGCCAAATCTGAAAATATCAAGTAGACTAAGATAATTAAAGTTGATAGAGGTCGCGAAGTAAAAGAAGATATGAAGAGCCGGCGGGCTGTGACTCATATCGGAGGTAACCTTCGCCGAACCCGGATTCCAGGCGTGAAATCCGAGGTGGGGCCATGGTGAACAGCCATGGAACTGTCTACAAAAATGTAGATGCGCTATCCTTGATGACTATTGAATTTAGTTTATGATGACCTGGGTTAAGGTAAGTTCATGCTAGTTGAGTCAGTAAGGGAAGCTTACTGGCTTTTTTATTTTCACAGAAAATTCGGCTCCCTTTCGCCTGCAGTGAGGCGGAAAACGTGGAGCCGCAAGGAGATAAAAAGCCGCTTATGCGGTTTTATAGTTACCCTTTTCAGAAATAAATGTAAATTATTGAAAAATAAGTAATCAAGGATTTCATCAAAAAAGCGAAAAACCAAGCATATGATAGACAATGAGGAGGTAGTCGTATGAACGTAGTACAGAAATATGGGGGAACGAGTCTGGAGAGCCTCGATAAAATTCGCGCCGTGGCAAAACACATCGCTTCCTTCCGAAAGGAAGGGGACGGAATTGTGATCGTGGCAAGCGCCATGGGAAAGACTACTGCGGAATTGATCGCTCTGGCGAAAGAGCTCAGCGACGATGTGCCCAAAAGGGAGCTGGACGCGCTTTTAGCGGCGGGTGAACAGAAGACCGTGGCGCTGCTGGCCATCGCGCTTCAGAGCCTCGGCGTTCCGGCAGTCTCCATGACGGGCTTCCAATCCGGGTTCATCACTACGGACCATCATTCTCAGGCGCGGATCAAGGAAATCGACACAGAACGCACGGAACAGTTCCTGAAAGAGGGAAAGGTAGTCGTTTTGACAGGCTTCCAGGGGATCAGCGAAGACGGGGATATCACTACCCTGGGCAGAGGAGGATCGGATACCACAGCCGTGGCCATCGCGGCGCAGCTCGGATGGGATTGCGAGATCTACACCGATGTGGCGGCGGTCTTTACCACGGATCCGAAAATCAACCCCAAGGCAAAGAAGCTCGACAGGATCACGTACGAAGAACTGATGGAGCTGTCCTCCTCCGGCGGATCGATCCTGGAGACGAGAAGCGTGGAACTGGCGAAGAAATATAACGTGAAGCTGTTTATAGGAAAATCTTTGGAAAGTGATAAAAGAAAGGGTACTTACGTCATGAATGATAGTATTTATATTGAAGAAATGCCGGTTACAGGCATCAGCATCTCGGACGATTGCGCAATTTACTCCCTGAGGGGAATGGAAAACGACGGAGTGGCGATCGCAAAGCTGTTCCAGCTCCTGGCCGATCTGCATATCAATGTGGACATGATTTCAAAGCAGACCTACGGGGACAACAAATGCACCATATCCTTCAGCTGCACAGACGAACAGGCCCGGGACCTTGATAAAGCAATCGAGAACCATGAACTTTTGCGCGAGATCGCCGTGGAAAAACAGCCGAACCTGTCCATTCTGTCCCTGGTGGGAGTCGGCATGGCGACGGCCACAGGCGTCGCCGGCAAGGTATTTTCCATCCTTGCAAAGGAAGGGATCATGTATTATCAGATCACGACCTCCGAAATATCGATTTCCGTGACTGTGGACAGGGATGAGAAGATCAAGGCCGTCATCGCGTTATGCGAGGCCTTCGGCCTGTAGCCATGATCAGGTTTTCAAAATATCACGGCTGCGGCAATGACTTTGTCATCCTGGCGGCGGAAGACGTTTCCCCATACGAGGACTCCTATCGGTCGCTGGCAAGGCGGATCTGCCACAGGCAGCTGGGCGTCGGAGCCGACGGGCTGATCATAGTAAAACAGAAGCCTCTGGAAATGATCATTTATAACAGCGACGGCAGCCGCGCGCCTATGTGCGGANNAAATATTGCTTCGATGAAGGGATCCGCACTGTGGAAGAGTATTCTGTCGAGACTCTTGCAGGGACCATGGGTATCAGGATTGCGGGCGTAAAACCGTTTCTCGTAGAGGTCAGCATGGGGAAGCCGGACTTTGATCCGAAGCGGTGCGGGATCGAAACGGAGTCGGGCAGTTTCCTGAAGCAGAAGCTGCGGCTTGCGGAAGGTGAGGTCGAAGTGAGCAGCTGTTTCATGGGAACCGTCCATACGGTGGTATGGCTGGAACAGTTTAAAGACGATCCCGCCATTGAAAAGCTGGGAGAAGAGATTTCCAACCATCCGCTCTTTGCGGAAAAGACCAACGTAAATTTTGTCCGGGTGGTCGATTACGGCACGCTTCGACTGAGGACCTATGAACGGGGCGCGGGCATGACCCTTGCCTGCGGAACGGGAGCCTGTGCCAGCGCCGTTATCGGCGCTCTCGAAGGAAAGTGCGGGAGAAGCGTCCAGGTCATGCTGCCCTACGGACAGCTCGGCGTCGTCCAGAGACCGGACGGTGAAGTGATGATGACCGGCCCGGCGGTCAGAACCGTTCAGGGCCGCTTCGAAGAATAGGAAAAACAGAAGGGAGAAATACTTATGATAACCGGATCCATCGTTGCCTTGATCACGCCATTTCACGAAGACGGCAGTGTAAATTATAATAAGCTTCGGGAATTGATCCTCTGGCATATCGAAGAGGGAACCGACGGGCTCTGTATTCTGGGAACTACGGCGGAGACGCCGGCTCTCACCGTTACGGAGCGGGACCTCATCGCAGGGGTTGCCATCGAAACCGCGGCAAAAAGAATCCCTGTGATCGTGGGAAGCGGCTCCAACAACACCCTTGCTGCAAGGGAACNNAATTACACCCTATTACAACAAGACCAATAAGGCGGGGATGATCCGGCATTTTACCGAAATCGCAGACGCGGTCTCCATTCCTCTCATCCTCTATAATGTGCCCGGCAGGACCGGCTGCAGTCTCACCTATGAGGCATTGAAAGAGCTGAGTCAGCATAAGAATATTGCAGGGATAAAAGAAGCCAGCGGAGATATTTCCTTCGTCTCGCAGATCGCGCGGCTGGNNAGGCGGGTGAAGACTTTGCCCTTTATTCGGGAAACGACGACATGATCGTGCCGCTGATGGCCCTGGGAGGCCTGGGCGTCATCTCGGTGGCCGCGAACATCATCCCGAGGGAAATGCACCTGATGACCGCGGCATATCTGAGCGGCAACGTGGGGCTGGCCAAGGAGATCCAGCTGAAATGCCTTGAATTTATCAACGCCCTGTTTATCGAGACAAACCCCATTCCCATCAAAGAGGCGATGAATCTGATGGGTATGGAGGTCGGGAAATACCGGCTGCCTCTGTACGAGATGGAGAGCGGCGCCAGGGAATATCTGCGGGAGACCATGAGAGCGCTCTTTGCGGAAGAAAGGATGCGTAAGGCAGTATAACATGGACGCACACGAAATTATAAAACATATCAGCACTTCAAGAAAAAAAACACCGGTAAAGGTTTTTATAAAGGAAAGGAACCCTCTTCCTTTTGAGAACTGCATCGCTTTCGGATGCGGGGACAGGATCGTATTCGGAGAGTGGTCCGACATCATGCCGGTGATCGAAAAATATGCCGAAGATATCGAAGAGATCGTGGTGGAATGCGACCGGCGGAACTCGGCGATCCCCATGCTGGACATCAAAAATCTCAATGCCCGGATCGAACCGGGGGCGATTATAAGAGAGCATGTGGAAATCGGAGACAAGGCCGTCATCATGATGGGGGCCGTGGTCAATATCGGAGCTGTGATTGGAGAAGGGTCCATGATCGACATGAACGCAGTCCTTGGCGGCAGGGCAATGGTGGGCAGAAACTGCCATATCGGAGCCGGCAGCGTTCTGGCGGGGGTCGTGGAACCGCCGTCGTCAAATCCTGTCGTCATCGAGGACGACGTGCTGGTGGGAGCCAATGCGGTGGTGCTGGAAGGCGTGAGAGTCGGACGGGGCGCTGTGGTTGCGGCAGGCGCCATCGTCGTGGACGACGTCCCGGAAAACGCGGTGGTGGCGGGAGTACCCGCCAGGATCATCAAGATGAAGGATGAAAAGTCAAAGCAGAAGACCTCGCTGGTGGACGCCCTGCGGGATCTGTAGCCTGCTGTAAAATTTTGTTGGACAAGCAATGCTCAACGCTTTGCTTTTATAGCATCAACGTTGAGCATTTAAATTTTCCAATAAATTTTCTATATGCTCCAGATCCTCACTTTCAGCGGGCCTTTTTCAAATACTTCACCAGCACGAACAGCTCGTGGAACCACAGCGGCGCCGTGGACAGCGCGATCAGCGACAGCCATTCTTTGAG
>DLFX01000190.1:0-2629 GCA_002482405.1 Firmicutes bacterium UBA7709
GTCAAAAGCGCGCTGCTTCCGAGGAAATCCGCGTTGTATTCCTTTACCTTTTCAATGAAAACCTCCGCGGGAACTTCCCTTCCGATATCATGGACCTCAAATCCGTTGGTCTTTACCAAAGACGCTACGATTCCCTTGCCGATGTCGTGAACGTCCCCTTCGACGGTTCCGATCACGAGAACGCCTTTGTTCGATATCTGTGAAGCGTCCATTTTGCTTTCAATTTCGGCCGTGACCGTCTTCATCACTTCCGCGCTGAAGATCAATTCCGGCAGGAATACTTCCCCTCTTCCGAACAGGTCTCCAAGATGCTTGATTCCCGCGCTGAACCCTTCGGTCAAAAGCTCGACGGGATCGATGCCCTCCGCTTCCGCCACCTTTAAGACCTCCATTGCCTTGTCCTCGTCACAATCAATGATGGAGTCAAACGCGTCCTTGAACAATGCTTCCTTTTCCATCCTTACCCTCCTGTTTAACATTTCGCCCGGTTCCTAAAAACCGTTCGCCGATAAAAATCAAGACATAAATTACTAATTTAATCTTATCTTAATTATGATTCCCATCATAGGAACAGTTTTTGTTATTTTGGTAGTATTTATTGCAAGATTTTTATAATTTATTGTCTGTCCGATATATTTATGGTAATATTTTATTATTAACATTATAAAATTTACATTTTCATTCCGGGAGGAAATGCCATGGAGAATTTTAACCTGCCGTTCTCTGCAAAATATGCGTCCAAGGAACTGTCGGCTCAGCTCGAAGAGGCGATCCAGTCCTTCTGCACCATATCCGGCGTGCCTGTGACCTTCTTCAACCCCAGCGGAGAAATCGAATGGGAATGCAATAGACAAAACAAATTCTGCAATTATTTCGATACCTACCGGGATCCCCAAAGCCCCTGCGCCAGAAATATAGCATCCTCTGCAAAGCTTGCCGCTCAACTGGGAGAGCCCTATGTTTTCCTGTGCAAGGCGGGACTGGTAAAAATTGCGATCTCCCTGATCGTCAACGGCGAAGTCCTCGGCTGCTTTATGGCGGGCCCTCTCGTCATGGGAGACCTGAAGGAAAGCAATATCTCCAACATTTTCTCGCTGAACCACATCCATTTTGACGCTTTTACAAAGGCCATTTTGTTCCTGAGAAATATCAGGGCCTTTAAACCAAAGGATGTTTCCCATCTGTCGAACCTGTTCTGGAGCAGCGTCCTCGCGGCCATTACGCCCAACGGGGATTATTCCAGCATCAACAGCCAGTACAAGGAACAGCGGAACATCGGCCAGAACCTGCAAAAGTATAAAAAGGAAAACAAATCCATGTCCTATCCTTACGATCTGGAAAACAGGCTTTTCGAAAGGGTCAAGGAGGGAGATGGGGAGGAGAGCCTGGAGATCCTCAAAGATCTCATGGGACAGATTTCCATGATCGAAGCGGGTGATCTGTCCTCCATCAAGACCAAGATGCTGAGCATCTGCACCATTTTGTCGCGGCTGGCCGCGGAACGGACCAGCTTGCCCCAGGAACAGGCGGAATCCTATTATTATGACATGGACGCGCTGAACAAGGCCGTGAGCTTTCATGAGCTGTCGATCCTGACCGAAAATCTCGTCGGCAGCATTGCCCAGGCCATCGCAAGGAGCTCCTATTCCGGAAGCTCCCAGATCATCCGCCATGCCATACAGAATATCAACGAAAACTACAAGAATAAAATATCGTTGAAAACCGTAGCAAACCATCTCCATACGAATCCATCCTACTTATCTATGCTCTTCAAGCAGGAAATGGGCGTCACCTTCACCGATTACCTGAATCAGGTCAGGATCAACAGGAGCTGCGAGCTTCTGGCAAACACGGATCTTAGCCTGACCGACGTCTCCCTGCAGTCGGGTTTCGACGATCAGAGCTATTTCTCCAAGGTCTTTAAAAAATTAAAGGGAGTGACCCCGAAGAGCTACCGGAACGGAACCACGTAAAAAGCCATATAGGCTATATGCTATATATTATATATTTTCTGCCTTTCGCATTTTTCTATTTCCAGATTTCCCGATGTAACTGAGACTGCCCCACTGTCGTGATTGAATTCGGGGTTTGAGGAACGGGTCGCCATCTGGAATTTTTTCTCACATCCGAAATCCCAAACCGTAAGCGTAAACGAGACGCTGCACTGCTCCAGCGCCAGCGTTGTCCCGGTAACGGACATTACGCCCTGGCCTTGAATAATGATCGTATTCGGTTCCTGAACCGTCGGACAGGATCTCAGTTTGTTCGGACAGCAAACTCTTATGCTCTCAGGGACGGCGAGAAGAAGCACCGAAATGACGCACCCTTCCCTTTCCCTGCACAAGGTATATTTTAACGGGAATGGACCGCAGCTTTGATGCGCCGGGCATGTGCCGGCTTCGACAGACGCGGACCCGCAGAAGAAGAAATCCGCATTATTGCTTACCTGACCTTCTGCGCAGCCTATCAGGATGCATTCCGGACGGGGTCTGGGTCCGGGCGGCTTGGGGCATGGAATATCAGGGGGAATAGGAGGCTTCGGAAGCTGACCCATCACAAGCTCCAGTTTTTCCTGAAGCATCATCTGCAGCTTCGTCGTCTCTCTTATGACCCTTTCCACGCTCGAGTT
>DLFX01000190.1:2656-3483 GCA_002482405.1 Firmicutes bacterium UBA7709
AACATACTGGATCTTTTCTCCCTCTGCGTTGATAATATGCGCCAGTCCCATCTCTTCCAAAGCGATGGAAGCCAGAATCATATTAAAAGCATCTTCCCTATCTATATCAATAACGGGTTTTATATCCGGAATATTCGGCATAGACATATTATAATCCTCCTCTATGTGTGTATTAGGATATGTACTGATATGTACCGATATGCGCGAAAGGACCTGTGGCGGTCCTCCGCACATATCAAAAATATACTTAATATCAGCTAAGCCTGATCATCATCAGAGAAGCGCCTGCCGACCCGGGAAGGAGGGTCGCCGCTCCCAGCAGCCCGTAAAGCTGCAGCGTCACCGTCGCTCCGGCGGCCAGATTGATCGTAATCTCGTTTGAGAAGCTGGACACTGAAACGATAGGTGATATTGTGGATTCTGTGTTTGCCGAACCATTGATGATAAGCCTTGAACCCATCAGCAGGGAAGCGGTGGTGTTTACATGATAAGAGAGCCGGTACTCTCCTGCCGTGCTTATGGTGAATACGGTATTTGCGCCGTTCACAGTGATATCGGGGGATAGCAGCTGCGCGTTGGGAAGAGCGACGTCCGTTCCTCCCAAAATGACAGCGATGGTCGATCCGCCAGTATTGGCTGCAAAGCCTGCGGTCGCCGTCGGATTGGGCCCCGGCGTTCCCGTGGGTCCCGATGCTCCCGTGGCTCCGGCGGGTCCGGTGGCTCCAGTGAGGCCTGTCACGCCTGCCGACCCGGTAGCGCCTGTCACGCCTGCAATGCCTGCGGGGCCGGTGGGGCCTGTTTCGCCTGTCGGACCTGTCGGACCTGTT
>DLFX01000319.1:0-1202 GCA_002482405.1 Firmicutes bacterium UBA7709
AACAATTGGCCAACACAAAAACAAGCACCCTTTTGGGTGCCTGTTTTTGTGTTGCCCATACGGTATAATTACGACAAAGGGGAAGACCCGCATAGAATCAGGGTTTTCAGGAACTCAGGTCTGCTTTTCGCTCTTTTCCCAACGAAATTCACCGGAGAATTCAGCCCTTTGGAAAGAGAGGTGTTCTATTTACGACAAAAGCGTTGCCATGAGATAGGATTACGGCTTGTTAGCGACACAAAATCGCAGTATGATAGGAACAGGGGGAATCTTTCGCCCTCTGTTCCTATTGATCTGTTGTCATTTCTTCTGTCATCCGAAATACGGCAGCCGGGATTTCACCCGATTGGGTCAAGATTCCCTCGAAGGAATACCGCCCATCATCCTTCCACCCAAGGCGGTATTGCAGGGCCTTCAGAAAGGCGATGCGCGCCATCGCACAGGAGTTTTTGGTTCTTACCCAATAAGCGGGAGGGATTTCATACGCATCCAGATCATCNNGAGATAAGGAGGTTTCCGTTTTCCTCATCATACCAGAAGCTCAGGTGCGTGGGATTGCCCAACAGCCCAATCATCCGGCGGGGAAGAAAAATCCTCTTGCTTTTCATGCAAACTCTAATTGATAGATTATTCGTTTTCATCGCCATCCTCCGCATTCATCCTGATCCCTCCGTAGGGGCGGTGCATCAGTTCTTCCGGGGTAGGCAGCTTGGCGCTGATTTGGGCATTGTGCCGCTCCCCGGTCTTGTGATCAATCGTGATGAAGGTGCTGGCGGTATCCACCTTATACTTGGTGTCCAATTCCTCCAGCGTGTAACCAAACCGCCCCTTCCAATCCTCCGGCATATTGATTATGGTATTGCGTTTTTTCTTGCCGCCCGCCGATTCGATCACTTCGGTGAAAACCTGCAGGCACTCGTCCAAATTGAAAACGATGACTCTTTTGTTGCCGAGTTCCTGATAAACCGCCATGCATCGGTATTTGGCTGCGCGGTTCCAGCCCATCATATCGTAAACCATGCTGCAAAATATCCTCGCCATGCACTTGCGCGGGTTGTTCTTTGCCTTCTTCAGATTGAAGGTTGCAAACTTGAGCGAGTCCCGGTCGTAATCCTGGCTGGGTTCAATAATAATGCGCTGGTTTGCTTCATCAAAATTGATGACAATATGCTGATGCTCCGGGAAGAGGTTGACGCAGGACA
>DLFX01000319.1:1219-6128 GCA_002482405.1 Firmicutes bacterium UBA7709
TTCGGCTTAAATATGGGGGAGAGAAAATCACCGCGCACCCGCTGCACGCTCTCCTTTTTCAACTCACTATAATCGCTTAAGCCACCCCGGCTTTTTTTGCCGGTTTCGGTCATAAGATCAAGTCCTAATTGTTCGGTGCTATCCATTCGTACCCCCCATTTCCGCGATTCGCCTTTCCGCTTCCTTACGGGTGANNGGTTTCACCCCGCTTGCAAAGCCCGGCACGGCGGTGGCGGATGCGCCAATGCTCCAATCGTCCAATACGTTTGCCAAAGCCCTTCTGCAAAGCATCATGTATTCCGGCAGGGCTTCGCCGAAGCCTGCCAGCCAGTCGGAAGGAACCGCTCTGACCGGACGCTCACCCTGTTCGCCCGGCGGCAAATGGAATTCACAGCAGCCGAGATCAAAGAGCAGTACCTGTTCATCGTTCTTTGAAAAGCAGTTTGCCGTGCTTTTATATTTCCAGCTATCCTGCCACCCCATGAGATCGAACAGTACGCGGGACAGTTCTTTTGCAGGAATCAAACGGCTGCTCCGGCCCACGGCATTTTTATTTCGCTTTGTACAACCGCGCACCGCCAGCAACCTCTCGCCGGGATGGAAGAGGATTTCAGCATAATCCGTGTGTTTCAGCAAGGAAGCACAGCTTGCGTTGAAGCAAAGCCCCTGGCGGGAGATGGTGACTGTCGCCGTATCCTTGCCGCCAAACAATTCCCGGCGCACACGCTTTGTGCCCATAATGTAGGCGACTTCCGCCCGGATATCCACCTGACGGATACGCGCCATGACCAGCGCGCCAAGATAGTGCCCCGCGTCATAACCACCGAATGCCGGATTCATAGGAATGAATCCAGCCAGCAAGCCACGTCTTATGATCCTGATTTCGTATTCGTGATTGAAGAACGGGGACGCGTGGTTTGCCTTTAACAGCAGGAGCGCCCGAGCGTGTTCTTCTCGCGATACGATCCCTTCGTGATGCTCCGGCTCATAATAGAGCCGCCGCTGCCCTACATTCCGTCGTGTCTGGTGAGTCAGAAAGCTGACTGTGTAGCTTTTTTGCATGATGATATCGCCGCAATAGCGTTCGTTGCGGCAAATCCCAGCGACGGCGGCAGACGACCATTCCAGATTGCCTTTTGCCGTGGGAAGCGCAAGCTCGGTCAATATCTCGGCGATTTCCTTTTTCGAGTACCCGGACAGGAACAGATCGTAAATGAGACGAACCGTCCTTGCTCCCTGCGGCTCAATCACCATACGATACTTACCGTCTTTCTGGTACCCCAAAAGATTTTGTGTTGGGCAGAGATAGTCTCCCCGGTCAAAAATGACCTGAAGCCCAAACTTCACCGATCCGGACTTCAGCTCGCTGTCCAGCTCCGCGAACATGGCAAGCACCGTCAGAATGACCTTGTTTCCGGCTTCCAGTGTGTTCAGATTGTTGTTTTCAAAATAGATTCCCACGGGCGGGTCCAGCGTCAAAAGCTCCTGCACTGTGTTCAGGCAATCCGTTGTGTTTCGGGCAAAGCGAGATACATCCTTGATGACAATCAGGTCGATGCGCCCCGCTCTGCAGGATTCAATCATCTCGCGGAAGCCGGTTCGGTTCCGGACGCTGGTTCCGCTGATGCCGTCGTCAAAAAATATGCCGATGTATTCCCAATTCGGATGCTGTGGGATGAACTTTTCGTAATACTCCTTCTGGTTTTTCAGGCTGTTCTCCTGATCCTTGCTGTCGGTCGATACCCGCGCATAGGCGGCCACGCGCAGCTTTTTCTGCCGCCAGTCCTTGCTGTTGTACTTTGGATCGACCTCGGAAATGATTCTTTTTCGCGCAGTATTTGCCATGACGGCCTCCTTCACAACCTCCAATGCCAGCCGTCAGCACGCTTGACGGATTGAACGCCAAGGGATTTCTTTGCACGGTCCACTGTGCGCTTACCCACATTCATCTCGCGGAATACCTCATAAATCCGTACACACGGAACCGATTCGCCACTGAGCAGTTCGGTGAGTTTTTCCATGACCATAGGCACCTTGCCGCTGTCGGATGAAGCGTCGCTATCTCCATTTAATAGCTCGTCCACAGTAATATCGTATTCCCCAATCCAATGTACGCTGGAATCCTCATGAATTTCAAATGCAATGGGCCTGCCCTCCGGGGCAAGGCTGTTTTTGACTTGTGCCATCACGCGCACAGATGGGTCGTTTTTAATCCTGCCCACCAACAAAACGCTCCGGGCGACGGCTGTGATGTCGATGGAGCCAAGCCCCCGATAGATGCTTTTCGAACCGCTCGCCTTGTTCATATGCCCCACCATAACGATGGCGCATCCTGTGCGCTCGGCAACGGACGCAAGCTGCTTAAGCATNNACGGTTCAGTTCATTGCCATCTCCTAAATATGCCTGCAAGGGGTCAAGCACCAACAAACGCGCTTTTGTTTCTTTGATTGCGTCCTCTATTCGGACATCGTTCAGCGTTAATCCGCATTCGGAATCATCTATAAACGCAATCTGGGAACAGTCGGCGCCTGCGCTCATCAGCCGCGGCTTCAACGTATCTTCAGCGCCATCTTCCGCGCTTTGATATATGACGCCGCCAGAGGGACCAGCGGAGTCCATACCAGGCATGGGAAGTCCCTTGGACAGCAAGGCCGCCACGTTCAGGATAAACGTCGTCTTGCCGTCGCCGGGATCACCCTGTATCACTGAAATCTTGCCAAATGGAATGTACGGATACCAGAGCCAGTCCACCTTACGGGCTGTGACTTCTGAAAAGTACCGAATGGGCATCTCCGTTTGATTTCCCTTGCCCATTCACACAACTCCCTCCAGCTTATATTTATGTTCGATTCTATCATGGTGAGGCATGGCCAAACAAATAGCCATGCTCAAAAAACTATGATAGGAGCATTGGAACATGGAGAAAAATCATGGAATCGACCTCAAAATCGTGGGAGGACGCATCCGGGCCGCAAGGCAGCGGCTTGGGCTGACACAGGAAAAGGCGGCGGAGCGCACGGACATCACGGGCCAGTATTGGAGCCTGCTGGAGACCGGGCGTGAGCGTGGCAGCGTGAGTACCTACTTGCAAATCGCCGACGCGTTGGATTTGACCTTGGATGATCTCTTTTATGACGGCATTGACGTCCTGCGAACGAAAAAGGCATTATCGCAGGGAGACATTTTAGCTGACTGCACCGCCGGGGAAAGGCAGATTATCAGCGAAACGGTTCATGCGCTCAAGGCTGCGTTAAAGCGGACACGAGAGCGTTAAGCGGATACCCTGGCAATCTTGCAACCTTGAACGATGAACCCGCATGGTTGCTGGGTTTCCATATGCTTTAAGGTTGCCAACCCCCTTCGGGAGTGGCAACCTTGATGTGGCAATGTTCGTGAAAAGATACATCATGAAAAAGCGGCGGGAGCTGCTGTCACCTGATCGGTGGCGGCGGCTCCCGCTGCTTTTTTGCTTTGTCCACAAGGAGGCCTGCTATTTCAACAGAACAGATAGCCCATTTTACAGGAAGGAGGAACCCATGCATTTTCGATACAAATACGAACATCTCGACTGCGCTTATTGCACCGACCTTGAGGGCAAGCCCCGCTGCCCTCATCGGCACTGCCCATACATTTTGGACAATCTGGACGACCTGCTCCGTGACCGTGCGTTTCGCAATGCCGTTCGCCACGCGGAGGGCTGGGCGACCTATCACAGGCCGGCGCTGCTCCTGATCCAAAGGTGGGGATTGTCATGCCCGGCGTAAGCGAGGAACAGATTGCGAGGGCGCGGGAGCTTGATCTGCTGTCCTATCTGCAGGCATATGAGCCTGGGGAGCTAAAGCCGGACGGTCCGGGGCGTTTTACCACCGTCACTCACGGCAGTCTGGTCATTTCCAACGGCAAGTGGCGGTGGAACCGGGGACAGGTCGGCGGCGTATCCGCACTGGACTATCTCATGAAGGTGCGGGGCATGGGCTTCGTGACGGCGGTGGAGCACCTGACTGGGGAACGGGCGGAAACCGCAAAAATCCACCAAGAAGCAGCAAAATTGCGGCCGCCAACCCCTAAGTGGACTTTCTATCCNNCGGTGTCCTATCTGCAAAGCCGGGGCATCAGCTCAGAGGTCATTCGGCGGTGTATCCAATCCGGTATCCTGTATGAGAGCCGCTATTATAATCCCAAAAGCGATTATCACAACACGCCGGTCTGCGTATTTGCCGGGAAGGACGAAACCGGGGGAATCAAATTTGCCGCTATGCGCGGACTCTCCAGTGATTTCAAGCAGGACAAGGCCGGGAGCGATAAACGCTTTAATTTTCAGCTCCCTGCCAAAAATCCGGGCAGCCGCCATTTGGCCGTGTTTGAGGCGCCTATTGACGCCCTCTCTCACGCCACGCTCCAGCAGCGGGGCGGCTGGAGCTGGGACGGTCACCGGCTGTCGCTGGGCGGCACCTCGGATGTTGCCCTCATCGCTTTTCTGGAACGCAATCCGCAGATCAGCCGCATCATCATGCATCTGGACAACGATGCGGCCGGTATCACCGCCGCCCGGAAAATCAAAGCCCGGTTTGCGTTAGACAGCCGTTTTTCCCACATCCGCGTGTCGGTAAATCCCCCACACAGGGGTGCGAATGACTATAACGACCTCCTGCTCCAAGACATTCAGCGGGAGAAAGAGCAAAAACACCGCAGCAGCCGTGAGGCGGCTCATTCCATTTAATAATGACAGGAGGCTCACCATGAACAACAAATTACAGATTTTCGAGAACGGGGAGTTCGGCACGCTGGAAGTGCTGATGATTGACGATAAACCGTATTTTTCAGCGGTGGAATGCGCGGCGGTACTCGGATATTCCAATCCGCGTGACGCTGTATTGCGGCATTGCAGGTCTGTCGTGAAACGCGACA